>JAOZLS010000319.1 GCA_029934705.1 Bacteroidales bacterium
AAAATGCTCCAATAATTATGAATATAAAGTGTTTATTTTTGCCCTAATTATCGCTGCAAAATCCTTCCGTAGCTACGGCTATGCAATAATTTTGCAACAAAAATTAGAACAAAAATATTCCATTTTCTAAATCAAAATTATTAAAGCAATTCAGTATAATAATTACTATCAGAGAGTGCGGTAGATACTGAATCAAGTTCAGTATGACGACTAGAGGTATAAATAAATTCTTAGTTATAAGACAAATAGCATTTTTTCAAAAATTATGCAAAATGAATAAATTACTACCAACAATTTCCTTGAAAAGAACCATATTAGATAATTTTATTCCTTTTACTTTATTGAACAAAAACATACAAAAAAGGCTTTACATTTCTGTAAAGCTTTAGTTTTAATGTGAACCTGAAGGGATTCGAACCCCTAATCGTTTGATTCGTAGTCAAATGCATTATCCAATTATGCTACAGGTCCATTTTATTGGTGTGCAAAGGTAATTAAAATATTTTTTATTCAAAGTTTATAGGCAATTTTTAAAATATTTATTTAATAAATTTTAATGACTTTTTACTTTTCAATTAAAAAAAAATTAGTCAGCCATAGAATATTTCGTATATTTGTTAATGCTTAACAAAACCCATTTTTAAATTTAATACTATGTCCAAACTAATAAAAAAAAGTCTTAAAATAGTCGGAATTATTATTATTTCAATATTAGCTTTACTATTTATTTTACCTTTTGCTTTTAAAGGAAAAATAATAAAAATTGCTCAAGAACAAGCTAACCAAAATCTAAAAGCTATAGTTGCTTTCGACGATATTAGTTTATCAATGTTTAGAAGTTTCCCAAATTTAAGTATTAGAGTCGAAAAGCTCAGTGTTGCTGGTGTTGACACTTTTAAAATGGATACTTTAATTAGTTTTGACTATCTGGAATTAGGTGTGAATTTAATGTCTGTCATTTCTGGCGACGAAATTAATGTTAAATCTATTAAATTGCATAAACCAAATATTAATGCAATAGTTTTAGCCAACGGACAAGCAAATTGGGATATAACTATTGAAGATACAACTGTTGTGGTCGAAGAAGTGGACACTTTAACAAATGAAGAGCCTTCAACATTTAAAATAAACTTAAAAAAGTTCGAAATAACTGAGGCTAAGATATTATATGACGATAAAACCATGGCAACAACTGCTTTTATCGAAAATCTAAATTTCAAATTAAAAGGGGATATGACCGAGGATTTTACAAACTTGGATATAGAAACTTTCATCGAGAAACTTACTGTAGAGTACGAAGGAATTAAATATTTTAATAAAACTTCAGTTGAATATAAAGCCGAAATAGCTGCCGATTTATTAAACTCTAAATATACTTTCAAAGAGAATAGTGTTACTTTAAACACTTTAAAACTTAATTTTGATGGTTTTATAGCCATGCCTGATACAAATATCGTTATGGACATTAAATATAATGTTGACAAAAATAAATTCAAATCAGCATTATCATTAGTTCCTGCTTTTTACATGACCGATTTTGAGGGACTTAAAGTTGATGGAAACTTTGGACTTAATGGTTATGTCCAAGGGTTTTTTAATGCTGTAAATATGCCAGCTTATGGTGTAGATTTATTTGTTGAAAAAGGAAAAATTCAATACCCCGATTTGCCAAAATCTATTAATAACATCAATATAAAAATGAAAGTTGATGCCGAAGAGGGAACAGGTGATAATATTGTAATTGATATAAGCAAAGCTCATTTTGAGTTGGCTAAAAACCCTATGGATATTCTATTTTATGCTTATATGACAGCAGCAGATATTGATATGAAAGGCTCATTTAAAGGCAAAATAGATTTTACATCATTAAAAGATGTTATGCCAGCAGATAGTATGTCGATAGCAGGTTTACTCGCAATTGATATGAATTTTAAAGGAAAAATGTCTGATATAGATAATGAAGAGTACGATAAATTCCATGCCGATGGTGAATTAAAACTTAAAAACTTTGAATACTTGGCTCCTGATATGCCTAAGTTTACAATTAGTAGCTCAGAAATGTACTTCTCACCACAATTTGTAAATTTAAAAGAATTTAAAGCTAATACTCCAAAAAGTGATTTCAACCTAAAAGGAAAAATTTATAATGTATTTGCTTATGTATTTAAAGATGAGCTACTAAAAGCGGAATTCGTTTTTAAATCAAAATATATTGATGCCGATGAGTTTATGGAAGAAGAAGAGGCAACAGCCGAGAATACTCCAGAAACTGCTACAGCAACAACGAGTGAGCCTATTAAAATACCTGAGAATATTGATTTTACGCTTAACTCAAATATCAACAAATTAAATTATGATAGCATTTTAATTGAAAATATAAAAGGGCAAATTATAATTAAAGATGGAATTGCAAAAATGAACAATGTAAATATGAATTTATTGGGTGGCTCTACCTCAATGAGTGGTAGCTTTAACACCCAAAACGAATATAAACCTCTTGCAAATTTCAACTTAAACTTTAAGAATTTTGATATTTCTGAATTATACAAAACTTTTAATACAATAGAGACAATTGCTCCAATAGCAAAATATTGTACAGGTAAAATTGCTGGAGATATTTCTTTTACAACAGTCCTAGACACTGAATTAATGCCTGTTTATAATACACTTGATAGTTATGGATATTTTTCTTCAAATAAAATTGGCATAAAAAACAACAAACTTTTTAATACTATTGCTGATAAAACAAAATACAAAGAATTTAAAGATCCTGTATTAAATGACATTTATGTTGCATATATTATGGAAGATGGAAATCTTACTATAAAACCAACAAAATTTAAGTTAGCAGGCGTTAAATCAGAATTTGGTGGAACACAAAATATTGATGGAGCAATAAATTATGATTTGGATATGGAGCTACCGGCAAGTGTTGCCTCAAACGTAATTTCTAAATTACCGGGTAATTTACCAAAAACAGTATTGGTAAAAGCTACAATTGGAGGTACTCTTGAAGATCCCAAAATAGTAGGTTTTAGCAGTAATTTAACTGATGCAATAAAAGACCAAATAGTCGATAAAATTGAAGAATATACTGATTTAAGTAGAGAAAAAGCCCAAGAGATAATTGATAATGCTCAAAAACAAGCACAAAAAATTATTGATGCAGCTAAAAAGAAATCGGATATAATAATTTTTAATGCCGACAAAGCAGGAAAAAAACTTGTTAGCGAAGCAAAGGTTCAAGGAAATAAGCTTATAAAAGAAGCAAAAAATCCGATAGCAAAAAAAGCAGCTAGAATAGCTGCCGATAAATTAGTAAAGGAGGCTAATCAAAAATCGCAAAAGCTTAATAAAGATGCTAAAAAAACTGCCGATGCTGTTGTTAAAACTGCTCAAACACAAGCAGATAAAATTGTTAGCGATGCCAAAAAGAAAGCAGCTGCAATTCAGTAAATAAGACTAGTTAATAATGTAAATCAATGATGTTAACTAAAATTATACCGCATTGATTTACGTTATTAATTATAAAGAAACGTTTAATGAGAAGCTTAATTATATATATAATTCTAGTATTATCTTTTGGAGAATTACTCGCTCAAGAGCAAAATTGCTATGGTACTTATGACATAAAGGCTGAAAAATATTTTTTTGCTGCTCAAAAGAAAAGTAAAATTAGCCGAAATGATGCAGAAGAATTATTATTTAAAGCGATAAAATTAGATCCCAAATATACCGATGCCTATTTTTTATTAGGTGTTATTTATTATGAAAAAGCTGTTAAGCTTCAAAAAAAACAAATAAAATCAGCAGAAATCACCGAAAATTACAAGAAATCAAGAAAAGCTTTTAAACGAGTAATCAAGCTTTGTGAAAAATATAAAGACTTCGAAAGCTATTGGTATATCGGTAAAACATATTATAACTCCGAAAAATATTTAGAATCAAGAAACTTTTTTAATTATTATAAAAATAACACTTCACAATTTATAAAAATTAAGGAAACAGAACTTTTAATTGATGAAGTAAATGAATATATTGAGATTAAAGGAAACCCCGTAAAATATACACCAATTCCAGTAAATTTTATTAACACACCTAATGATGAATACCTTCCAATGATTTCGCCCGATGGTGAACATCTCTATTATACCAGAAAAAGTATAGTTGATAGCGAAGTTTTTCATGAAATTTTTATGAAATCTTATAGGATAAACTCGAGCAATTTAGCTACCCAACTTTTTTCTAAAGGCGACACTCTTAAATTTCCTTTTAACGATGGGCGAAACCAAGGAGCATCTACTATTACTTTGGACAATAGCACTATGTATTTGACAATTTGCGGAATAGAAAAAGATTCATATACATCCTATAAAAATTGCGATATTTATGTTACTCACAAAATAAATGGCAAATGGGATTATTTAAAAGTTTTAGGAAAAAATGTTAATGGAAAATCATCATTTGAATCGCAACCTTCCATAAACTCGTATGGTAATACTTTATACTTTGCAAGTGCCAGAGAAGGCGGATTTGGTGGAATTGATATTTATAGATCGGTGAAAGATAAAAATGGAAATTGGCAAAAAGCACAAAATTTAGGTTCCCAAATTAATACTGCTGGCGACGATAAAACTCCATTTATTCATTCCGATGGAAAAACATTATATTTTTCTTCAAATGCTAGACCTGGTGTTGGTGGTTTTGATGTTTATTATTCCCAATACGACAGTATTACAGGTTGGTCGGATGTTGAGAATCTTGGTTACCCAATAAATACTGTAAATGACGAGCTGGCTTTTTGCGTAAGTGTTGATGGCTCAACAATTTATTTTTCGACTAACAAAATATCAAAAACAGAAAACTGGGATATTTATACAACTGTAATGCCCGAAACAGCACGTCCACAAAAAATGTTACTCGTTAAAGGACAGGTTATTGGCGATGATGGCGACACATTAACAAATACACGTGTTATTTTAACAAGTTTGCAAACAAA
>JAOZLS010000003.1 GCA_029934705.1 Bacteroidales bacterium
TTTGATAAATAACGAGTTGTTCTATTCATCTCAACCAATAGATTACCAGCTTCTAATTCGCTAGAGTCATACCGTTCTGGCAAAAACAATAACCATGCAGCTAAGCCTACCATTATTATATTAATAACGATGTAGCGTTTTTTTGTATTTTTGATGTCTTTCATCTTTTTATATTTTATGTTAAAAGTTATACCGAAATATTTATAGTAAAAACTTATTAACGTGTAATATTTTTAATATTTTTTTGTTTTTGCAGATACTTTCTTTTGAATATATGCTGTAGCATAGAAAACTGCAATAGCAAAAACTACAAAAAGAAAAATAAATACTTCTCTTGATATTCCTAAAACATCGTAAAGCATTTGAGGTCCTTTTGCTCCGCTTACTAAAAACTCGTCGTATAAAGGATATCCAAGGTCAAAAATTATTGCTCCAAGAATAACTCCTCCAATAAATACCATTGCATCTATTTTACCAATTGCAGCAGCACATGCACTAGTTCCAGGGCAAAAGCCTCCAATTATAAACCCTAAGCCCATAATTATTCCACCTACAATAGCAGGTCCAACAAAAAATGAGTTTGTATATATTTCATTTATATCAATTAGTTGAAAGTAGTCGAAAAAAGCTAGTCCAACGGCAGCAGTTAGTGCAGCCATAAAAAACACTCTTAATACTACGAAATCGTATCCATAAAAAACTCCAGCAAGTTTTCTTGAAGAAGAAAAGCCTGCACTTTCAAGTATTATCCCAAAAAAGATTCCTATAACCAAGGCTAATACGAAGCTCCATTCGTCTGATGCTGTAAATAGTGGTCCCATTTTATATAATATTTATTATGTATTTGTCTTTAAAAAAATTAATTTCATTTACTCTATATCCAAAGCTTTCTAAATAGCCATGCAAAAATATAGCCTGAGCCAAATATTGCAGCAACTACAACAAAACCTGACGTAGCAAGTACTGCCATTCCATCTAATCCGGCACCACTAGTACAACCTCTACCAAAAGATGCTCCTATTCCAAATAATGCACCACCAATTAAGGCAGCAACGAGTCTTTTCTTAGATGTAATTTTAGGAGAATGTTCTACTTTCAGCTTTAACCTACCAGCAATTGCTCCCGAAATAAAACCTCCAATAAAAACTCCAAGTATCATAAATACAAGTCTGTTTTTTAAAGGATTTTTTCCATCTTTAAAATATTTTGAAGAATAAGTATCCGCAGCATGTGTGTGGCTAGGTGCTACAACATTTACAATTTCAGCCCCTACTCTTTTAAATGCTCCACTTGCCCCCAAGCCTTCGCGGGTTAAGTAAAACGAGAATAATATTACTATGCCTAATAGAACTCCCGCTAAATATGAGTTCATATATTTTTTTGTACCTTCCATTTTATCTAATTTTATATATTTTTTAATTAGTAAAGATATCTAATAACTTGACCTGCATCTACCATTATAAAACGGAAAGCTAAACCTCCCCAGATAATTAATAATCCAGGAACAATTACAGGTATTTTAAACTTCATTAACTCCATTACTTCTAATATTAAAGGAATTGTTAATCCTAAGATTATAACATTTACCCAAAAAGTTACAGTAAACTCTCCACCAAGAAAATAACTAACAGTATGAACTTTTATTTCAGAACCTGCTTGATATCCCATAAACCAGTGAGTTATAAAGAACAACTCAATTATTACTAATAGTATATCAATTTTACTATATGAAATTCTTTCAAAATGATCTTTTGTCATTATCATAAGTAAAGCAGCTCCTGTTGACAAGCCTGATGTAAGAAACAGTGGGCCTAATATTGCTGTATTCCATAAAGGACGTGCATTAAATGCCGACAATAAAATTCCAGTATAAACTCCTAGTACAATTGCTAATATTGCCATTGCCCAAGCTAATGGTTTTCTATCCTTAACTATATACTTTTCAAAATCTCTAATGATTTTATGTTTCCAATCCCAGTCTTGTTCGGGCTTTGTGTCGTTGGTTGTAATAATCCAAGCTGCTATTTTTCGAATAAAGCCTAATTTACATTTGTGTACTGGGTAAATATCTTTTAAATACGAAAAAATCCAAATCATATTTAAAGGCATTATTAACATTAGAGTCCAAGCTCCCCATGACATAGGCGAGTCTAGTCTAATTGTTGTATATAGTTGCCAAAAATATAATGGATGATGCAAATCATAAAGTAAAGCCATTAGTCCAATAACAATTGCACCAAATGCCACGATAGGACCGATTCTTACTGATGTTAAAAACTTTTTGTCTTTACCCATTATTGTTTGGTAGGCTGCAAAAAACAATAGTCCTGCAGCTAGTCCTCCTAAAAATAGATAAAGAGGAATTGACCAGTGCCATATATTCATTACAGGGTCAATATGAGGATTCATCCTCCCGCTTATTATAAGTTCTTCTTTCATTTATAAATGAATTTAGAGTTAATTTATACTAAATAGAAAATTTGTGGCTTTGTTCCTGCTTCTGCTGCTAAAACTTTTATTCTTCTTACAGCTGTAATTCTAGAAACCTCACTATTTGGGTCATCTAAATCGCCAAAATACATACAAGTTGTTGGACAAACCGACACACATGCAGGATCTTGCCCATTATTTATTCTATGGTCGCAGAATGTACACTTATCAACCCAACCTTCTGGGTGAACATAGCGAGCATCGTAAGGACAGGCTTCAATACAAGAGCCACATCCAATACACTCTTCTGGTGTAACTTTAACAATTCCGCCTTCAATAACATGGCTTGCTCCTGTTGGGCAAGTTCTTACACATGGAGTATCTTCACAATGATTACATCTCTCTGATCTAATTTGAAGATGTAGCCCAGGATATGTTCCTTCGACTGTTTCTGTTATCCAATCTCGTGAGTAACCTATAGGTATGTTATTTTCTGTTTGGCATGCGACTACGCAGTCACTACATCCGACACATTTCTTAGTGTCAATCGCCATTGCATATCTCATAATATTAATTATTTATATTTAAATAATATTTACTTTTCTTGTTAATGGTTTATCAGAAGGATGTGGGTTTTCTGTAATAAATTTCACAAAGTTACCTCTCATTCCTGTTCCTCCCATTATTTTATCGTGCATTATGTGTGTTATTAGTTCTGAATCACTAGCACCTTTTCCATAAGACCTAGAAAGTCTATCGTCCTGTCGTCCAAATCCATGAACCATATATACCATGTCTTGCCTAATACGTTCTGTTATACGCACTTTAATTGGGAATGAAGAAATTACATCATCCTGATTTTTCAACCAAACCTCTTGCCCAGCAGATAAATCCTCTAATTGAGCAATTTTAGGATTAACCCATAAGACATTTTCATCCATTAAATCATTTAAGTGTGGATTATTAACAGTTCTACCAAAGGTGTGCATTGGTGCTCTACCATAATTCAACCTATAAAACCCTGGTTGAGGTTCTGGGTGAGCAGTATATTTAGGCATAGCATCAAAACCCTCTTCAACTAAAGCTGTTGAGTATAGTTCAATTTTGCCAGTATTTGTTGAGAACTCGTGCTCTTCGCCATTTAAGAAATATAAATCGTTATACTCTCTGTCTATTTTCTTAACCCCTATTTTTTGCATTTCATCTAAAGAGCTCCCTATTTGCTTTAATTGCCAATCTAGCAGTTCTGTTATATCATTATAAGGTACATAAGCACCTAAGCCAAGTTTTTCTGCTAACATTTTAGCCATTTCCCAGCCTGGCTTTGAGTCATATTTTGGTTTTGCAGCTGGCATTCTTAATGCAATTGAAGGTTCTCTGTGTTTTGACGTTCTAAGCATATCATATCTTTCAAGATATGTACATTCAGGTAAAACAACATCAGCATAACCTGTAATTTCGGCAGGCATTGTGTCAATCACAACTACTAATTCTAAATTTTGTAAAGCAGCTATTGTATTTTTTCTATCGGGTAAAGTTGTTATTAAGTTTGTACCATTAATAATCCAAGCTTTATACGAGCAATCTCTGTCAGGCGAAGGGATTGTTGCATCGCAAATTCCAGAAGCAAGAGCTAAGTCGGCAAGTTTAAATTTACCAGGTGTAGCATCTCTCCATGTATGACTAATTTTAGGATAAGCTGGATGTGGCATGCTTTTAAGTTTAATACCTTCCGGCTGGTAAAATCCACCACGTCGTCCCCAAGAACCAAGTATTGCATTTAAAATTGCAACAGCTCTTAGTCTCTGTGTATCATCCCCATACCAAGTTACGTGCCGTCCTGGATGTACAATTACTGCTGGTGAAGCATTACCCATTGCACGAGCCGTTTTTCTTATTAAATCTGGTTTTAAACCGGTAATTCCATAAGCCCACTCAGGAGTGTTATTTTTAACATGTTCTTTTATTTGTTCAAATCCATAAGTATATTTTTCAACATACTCTTTATCATAAAGTTCTTCTTCAATAATAACATTAATCCATGTTAATAGTAATGCAAGGTCGGTTGCAGGTTTTATAGGAAGCCAAAAATCTGACTTACTTGCTGCGGTAGAAAATCTAGGGTCAACAGTTATGATTGTTGCTCCATTATCAATAGCCTGCGACATTTCCTGAACTTGCCCGTTATGCATATTTTCTCCAATATGCGAACCTATGAGTACAAGACATTTAGTATTTCTTATATCTGTTGGTTCAGGAGAACCAATACCTTTTCCAAAAGTTGCTATAAAACCAACTTCTCTAGGTCCACGACACTGTGCATAAGAAGGAGCAGATATACTATTTGTTCCGTAAGCCTTTAAAACATTACCCCAAAACTTACCACCTGAACCATGAGAAAACATTGCAACACAGTTTGGCGAATATTTTTGAGCAACATTTTTAAGTTTATCGGCAATAACAGTAATTGCCTCGTCCCAAGTTGCTTTTCTAAAATATTGATTTCCATCTTCATCTTTCTCTCTAATAAGAGGATGTTTAAGCCTGTCTTCATCTTCGTACATTCCAACTCCGCCTGTTCCTCTGGGGCAAAAACGTCCACTAGAATGTTGGTCGTCATTATTTCCAATAATTTTCCATATTTTTTCTTTTCCATCAACATTTTTAGTATATGTCCATCCTGCACACTTCCAAAAACATATTTCGCAGTAGGTTGGATATCTTTTAGCTTTGGAATCATCTGGAATATCATTGTCCTTTTTTAAAAAACTAGGAACCCAGTTTAAAATAGGAGTTGCAGCTAAAGCTAACCCACCAACCCCCATTGATGATATTTTTATAAATTGTCTTCTAGTAGTTTTCATAAAAAATCCTTTAATATTTAATGTGATATACATCACATTTACGTTTGTGCAAATCTAACTATTTTTATATAAAAAAAAAGGATAAATCATCGTCTTGTGCTGATTTTAAAATAGATATAACTAAATTATTATGCGATTAGCTTAATAATCAGAGAACTTTATCCTTATTTAGATTTTATATAAAGAAGAAAGTTGCTTTATAACATGATAAATTACAGTTGATAAAGTATTAATAATCTATAAATTTGCTGATAAGTAATTTTAATATTATTATATATCAACTTTTAATTATAAAAAAATCAAAGATGCTAAACACTACTAAATCACGTAAAGCTTTTTTTAAGACTTTGGTTACTTTTACACTAATTTTGTTTCCATGGTTTTTTGCCATAATATACTTAAATTATGTAGAAGATGACACAAAGCCTAAGCAGCTTATGCTAAAACATTACAAAGTCGATAGGCGAAAACTTGTTGACCACACAAAATTTGAAATTTTACAACAAGATTTTGAGACAGCTCACGATGTTACAGAAGCATGTTTATCATGCCACAATAAAACAGCCGAAGAGTTTATGACTTCTAACCACTGGAACTGGTCAAAAACAGATAGTGTTAACGGAGAGCCTATAACTATTGGGAAAGAAAATGTTCCTAATAACTATTGTATAGGAATTAAAAGTAATGAGAAACTATGCTCTCATTGTCATGCAGGCTATGGTTGGGCTGATAATGATTTTGACTTTAAAGCAGAAAAAAGTGTAGATTGTTTAGTTTGTCATGATAATACAGGAAGATATAAAAAACCAGGACCTGGCAAAGGTAATGTTGGAGCTGGTTATCCAGACCATAAAATAGACCTAAGGTTTATAGCATCTCATGTTGGAGCTACAAGTAAAAAAACTTGTGGATATTGTCACTTTTATGGTGGTGGTGGTAACAATGTTAAACATGGTGATTTAGAAGCAGCTCTTTTAAGTAAAAAAGATTGTACTAAAGAAGTTGATGTTCACATGAACCATGAAGGCAAAAACATGGACTGCTCAGAATGTCATACTACAAGCCATCACGAAATTAGTGGTAATATGTACACATTATCAACTTCCCCTGAGAATGCAACAACTTGTGTTCAGTGTCATACCGACTCGCCTCATAAGAGCAAATTATTAAATACTCACTTTAATACAATTGCTTGTCAAACATGCCATATACCTGAATATGCAAAAGTAAACCCAACGCGAGTATGGTGGGACTGGTCAACATCTGGCAAACATAAAGATGGAAAACCATATAATGCAGAAGATATTGAAAGAAATGATTCAACATTCCAATATCATGCTAAACATGGAGATTTAATTGCTATTAAAAATGCTACTCCAGACTATATATGGTTTAATGGGCATGCCGACATTCATTTATTTGGCGACAAATTTGAAGGAGACACTCTAGTTATGAATAAGCTTGAAGGTTCATTTGAAGATCATATAAATCCAGCACATCCGGAGCACCCTTCGAAAATATACCCTGTAAAAATCATGAGAGGTAAACAACCTTACGATACAGAACACAGAATGCTACTTCAACCTAATACTTTTGGACCAAAAGGATCAGGTGCATATTGGGCAGATTTTGATTTAGATAAAGCTTTTGAAAATGGTATGAAAGCACGGAATTTACCATATAGTGGCAAATATGATTTTGTTTACACAGAAAGTTACTGGCCTTTAAATCACATGGTATCTCCATCAGACAAGGCATTATCTTGTAAAGAATGTCATAGTAGAGATGGTAGATTAAGTAAATTGTCTGGATTTTACATACCAGGAAGAGACAATAATAACTTAGTTGATACAATAGGAATTTTATTAATTATCTCCGCATTAATTGGAGTTGTTATTCATGCTACAATAAGAATTATAAGTAAACGTAACTAAATTTAAGTTGTTACATTTGACCTTTTAAAAAAAATAAAAAAATAAAAAAAATGAAAAAGCAAACATATATATATAGTGTCTTCGAAAGATTTTGGCATTGGTCTCAAGCATTACTAATCTTCTTTTTAATGCTTACAGGTTTTGAAGTACATAGCTCATTTGAACTATTTGGCTTTGAGAGCTCAGTTGAATGGCATAACACAGCAGGTTGGGCATTTCTAGTTTTAATTATATTTGCCATATTTTGGCATTTTACAACAGGAGAATGGAAACAATATATTCCGACATTAGAACTTGTAAAAGCTCAAATAAATTATTACATTTTTGGTATATTTAAAGGAGCACCCCACCCTACTCACAAAACTAGACACACTAAATTTAACCCATTACAACGACTTATTTATTTAGGACTTAAATTATTAGTAATTCCAATACAAGTTGTAACTGGTTTTATTTATCTTTCCTACATGCACCCTGAACACTCAGTTGGTGCAGGGAATATAGAATTTATTGCAATTTTACATACAATTGGTGCTTTTGCATTAATAGCATTTGTTATTGCACACGTATATTTAACTACTACTGGCGAAAAAGTTTTTATGAGCATAAAAGCAATGCTTACTGGTTGGGAGGTTGTTGATGTAGATGAAAAAGAAGAATATATTACAAACATGAAGCAAGCAGTAGAGCATAGTACTGCAGGTTATTATAGACTTGACAATGAAGGTATTTTAACACAGGTAAACAAAGCTTGGTTAGAGATATATGGATTTAACAAAAAAGAAGATGTTGTTGGAAACCATTACAGTGCAACAAGAGATGAAAAACAAGTTAAAGTTTTAAAAAGCATTGTTGATAGAGTACTAGAGGGTGAAAAAATAATTGGACAACATGTTGTTAGAAAAAATAAAGATGGTAGCATTGGACAACACATTCTATCGGCAAACCCTATTGTTGAAAACGGCAAAACAGTTGGTTTAGAGGGTTTCATACTTGATATTACTGATATGGGTAAGGACTCGCAACACATGTATTCAGCAATAAGAAATAGTAGTGCAGGTTATTATAGAATAAATGCCAAAGGTTATTTTGAAGAAGTAAATGAAGCTTGGTTAAAAATTTACAAGTGTGATGATAAATCTAATGTTATTAATCAACATTACTCAATAACAAGAAATCCTGAGAATGCAAAAGAGCTAGATGCAGTTGTTGAAAAAGTATTAAACGGAGGAAGTATTGCTAGTAAATTAGCCATCAGAAAATGTAAGGATGGTACAGTAGGAAAGCATATTCTTTCTGCAAATCCTGTTTACAAAAAAGACAAGATTGTTGGAATGGAAGGTTTTATTATTGATGTTACACTTGAAGAAGAAAAGAGTATCTAATTATAATCACGAACAAAACTTTAAAAAGCCAGAGACTAACTCTGGCTTTTTTTATGTTTAATGAAATATTATATTTTTATTCATAATGAACACTACTTTCCCAAATTCCGTGAATATTGCAACCTAATACAATTTTTACAACATCGCCATTTTTTAAAGGTGCAAAAAAATCTTGTTTGTTACTTCCTTCTCCATTTTGTATTTCAATATGCTTATATTGTTCTCCATTAATAAACAATGTCATAAAATCAATCCAATGTTCTTCTACTGATGGATGAACAATTCCAGCAGAACCAACTAATACATTTATTACAACATAGCCTTTCTCGTCTTTTTCGCCAAATGTAATATCAGGAGTATGCTTATTCTCAAAGTCTGTTACATTATTATAATCAGAAATTGTTATAGTATCCCTATTTATAATTAACTCTTCTCTTATTTTTTTTATAATCTCAGTTTTTTGCACAGTATCTGCTACCACATCTGTATTTTCATCGCCATGCTCACAGCAACTATTTAAACTAAATACTGTTACCAGCATTACCGATGTTCCGAATAAAATTTTCTTTATACTCATTTTTAATTATTTTAAGTTAGAAAACACAAAGTTATTATAAAGTATTGTTTTACATCAATTGTCCCGTTTTTTTTATTAATCTAATTGAAATAAAAAAAACCAGAGAATATCTCTGGCTTTCTATTATATTTCAATAAATACGGACTATTCTATTCTTGCCCATTGTGTTTTAATTTCACTTTGCAACTGTACAAGATGTTCTTTATTAAAGCTTTTAGAATAAATTCTTATGAAATCAAAAATTCCTTCTTCATTATATAATGTAAACTGAGCTGCATCAAATAAAGGTAGTTGTTTTGAATTTCTAACATTTTTAATCATACAAGTAAATTTTTTCCAACTTAATTTATCTTGAACAGCTATATAGAAGAAAAAATCATCTGATCCTGAATAAATATCATCAGATAAAGGTTCAATAACTGCAAACTTTCGTACCTGAATGCGACTAGTGTACGGTTTTACAGTAGTTGTTTTCAAAAACTCAATTCCAGATTCCTCAATATATATTAATAAGTCGTCTATTTTTGTTACATCACTAATAATTATTGCTATACAAGGAGTCATCTTATTTAAAAGACGTAAATGAGAATAATTCATGCTAAAGTCAAAATCAACTTTGGCTTTTATTTCCATATTTAATCTTACAACCCTATTTTCAATACATTCATTTGACGACTTAATCATCAAAAATATTTTTTCGGGCACCTCCATTCCTTTCCTGTTAGAAGAGTAATAACCTGGAAAAGGCATTTCACTTCTTAATACTAATCCCTTACTACATACAGTACAAACATTTAATTGTTCTTCTTTTTCAATACAGCCTAGTCCTTTCATATTTTATAAATTATATATGTGTATAAATACTAATGTTTTTGCAAATATTAATTATGTAACTAAATTAACGATAATTCTAAATATTAACAAATTTAATTCTAAATATTTTACAAAACCTTGTAATAAAATAAGTACCTTTGTATTAAATAAAACATTTATAATATAATTATACCTTCATGCCCAGATTATCAAAACCAGAAAGTTGTAGTAGATGCCCATATAGATGGAAATACATGGACTTGTTAGGACTACCAAATATAGATAAAATCCAAAACAATTGCATTATTATTAAATTTAAAAAAGGAGAAACAATTTGCAAGCAAGGTACAGAAGTTACTCATGCATTATATTTGGCAAAAGGTGTTGTAAAATTATATATTGAAGGGAAAAAGAATTTAATTCTAAAATTAATTAAAGGAGGAAGTTACATTGACCTACAAACTTTATTTGGCGACAAAAGATACAAATACTCGGTAGTTGCAACTGAAGAAAGTATGGTTTGTATGACTCCTATTGATTTAATGTTAGATTTAGCAAAAGAAAACTCTGAATTCCTATTTGAATTAACAAAAACAATAAGCAATACTACTAACTTTGTATATCAAAAAATAAGTGATTTAAATAGGAAGCACCTTCGTGGACGACTTGCTGACACATTAATTTATCTTTCTGAAGAGATATACATGTCCAACAATTTTCACTTAACATTAACAAGAAACGAATTAGCAGAATTCTCATCTATGTCTATGGAAAATGCGGTTCGTATTTTAACTGAATTTCGAAAAGACGAAATAATTAGTTTGAACGGACGAGAAATGGAAATAATTCACCCCGAAATGCTTGCTAGGATTAGTGAACTTGGATAAAGAGAAAAACTTTCCCTACATTAATATATAGCCAACTGTTTTTAATTCTTTAATTGTACCGTCAGGCATTAGTATTTCTACATTTTTGATATAAAAATTACTTCCTTCTGTTAAATTCCTTATAAAATTTATTTGATGAGGAGTAAAGTTTTCAGAACTCGACGATTTGCCAGCATTCCCTATATAAACATCCGAAATAATAAAACTTTTAATTTTGTATTTATCACTAGGAATGTTTTCATGAAACATAAGAGATAAACAGCCTGCAAGCAATACTTGGTCTTTAGAAATTAAACCTCCAGGGTTACTTTGAATAGATATATAAGGTACAGGAAGTTCTTTTACAACAAATTCTTTTGATAATTCCTCTACTATATTATTTGAACTATCTTTAACTACAGCTTTTATTGTAACAACACCCAATGTATCAGCTATAAAATAGAAAGCTCCTTCGCTGTATTCCAAACGCCCAGTGTTAGCGGTAACAGTTTGTTTATATGAATCATCTATTAAAGATTCTATTATTAACTTGTTTTTCATTCCCATAAATAATGCTTCCTTTGGTAAAAAAGCATTTTTATCTGGCAATTCAATTTCGGTAGTATCGCCTATTATTAATGATAAAACTCCAACGGCACAGCCAGACTTCCCTTCTATAAAAGATAACAGAATATCATAAGAGCCACTTCGCCGACAATAAAACTCAAATGATTGTTTATACTCTTGTGTTTTTAAATTAAGTGTACTTCCTTTTAGTTTACTATTTTTAAATAGCTGAAGCACTACCCTACCCTCATACTCTCGGGCGTTGGCAACATTAAATTTATATTTGTATCCGGCCTTTAAAAAGGTAGAGTATTTGGCGACTCGCACTGGTTGAGAGGTTTTTGTTTTATCAAATTTTACTTTAAATTCTTTTAAAAATAAAACATCTTCGCCTGAATTGCTTACTGCAATTTGAACTAATGAATCGTTGCATTGAGAAAAAGTTTCTAAAAATGCGAACAATAATATAGAAAATATAAAAAATTTCGTCATAGCTTTTTATTTACTCTTAGGTGTTTCATCTGTTTATAAATTATTTAAAAGGTTAGATGCGACACCCGCATGCTAGCTTTTTATGTGTTTACTTGTATAAAATTGCAATAATAATTTCCCTATGTGTTAATTCTTAATTATGGGTGTTTCATTATATCTTATTACGGTTTTTATCATTACATTAAATCTTTTTTTACTCGTTTTAAACCATGTGTGAGACAATGAGTAATGCCAAGTGTTATTTTTCCCAAAACGATTATAACAAAGTCGCTGTCCATACTCGGTTAAAGTATTTTTTTCTTCTGAAATATTATTAAAATCGCTATTTGTAAAGTAGTTATTAAAATCATTTGGGAAAACGCCCTCAATTGCGACAAAAAAGCCATTTAACGGTAAATAAATATCATAAGACGATATATCAATTTCAAACCAAGAGCTATTACCAACGGGTTTTACAACCAAAATATCGTGAAGTAAATCTTTTCCTGGTTTATTATTTTTATCACTCTCATAAATCCTTATTCTAAAGGGTGCATAAGCATTTCCATTATCAGATAACTTATATTTTATTTTTATTATTTTTCCTTTCCTTGCTTTCTTGTTTTTAATATACAAAGCAGTTTGCTGTCCGTGTGTATCGATATACATAGAGCCTGTTACTAGTGGACTTCTGTTTCCAAACACAACTATTTTATAATTAGGTTCTATTATTTCAACTCCATCAATTTTAAATTCTTTTTTTTTAAGATAGATAATAGCATCAGTATTTAGTCTTTTTATTGGAATTTCAATTTTATTATAGCTAAAAGCATATATAATAAGAGTATCGGTACTTATATCTTTGTCTAAATCTATTTCAAATACACCTTTACTATCTGATATAATAAATTCATTTGCATTTTTAATTTTTACTGTAGAAAAAGGAACTCCCACATTTGCCTCTCTATCAATTATTTTACCTTTATAAATTTTAGTTTGAAAAACCTTTTTTGCTTCTATTAAAATAATTTGATTTGAATAACTTATAAATCGAATACTTGTATTTGCAAAAACTGATATTAACAAGTATTTCAGCGTTTTATCTTCAACATTAATACTTACTTTTGTTTGTAATTCTGAAATATTTGAATCATAAGAAAAATCTATATTATGCTTTGTATTCAAATCTGCTATTATATTTAATATTGATGTGTTTTTATAATTAACACTTAGCTTGGTTAATAATAAATCGCCTTGCGAATAGCAACTTTTCAGTGCAATAATGCTAAAAAGTATTATTATATTAATTTTTAGCATTATTTGATTTTATTATAATAACGTTATTTACAGTATCAATATTCAATTGCATTGTTATTTCTAATAATTTAAGAATTTCGTTTATTTCTACATTTTTAAACTCTTTTGTTGTATTAAATTTTCTGTCTTTTATTGTAGCTAAAACTTTGATTTCTACTCCATAATGCTTTGATAAATCGCTAGCAACATTTTCTAATCTAATGTTTGAAAAGGATAATTCTCCAGTTTTCCACGACATATAGTTAACATTGTAAGTGTTGTCTTTTGTAAACAAGCCCGTATTCCTATTCATAGTAACAAGCTCATTCTCAACAAGAAGACTTGAATTACCTGTGTTTACATTTGTAAATTCAACTTTACCTTTAGTCAAGTTTAATTTAATTTCAGTTTTATTTGTTTTCAAATTAAACTGAGTTCCTAGCACACGAGTTTCGGAATTAAATGATTTTACAATAAATGGTTTTGACTTATTATGTGCTACTATAAAATAGGCTTCACCTTCAAAATCGATAAGTCTATCTTCTTCGTTAAAATCGGAATTGTAAGAAATAGTTGTATTTTTATTTAACCAAATAACTGTACCATCGGCTAGTTCTATTTTTTTTATTTCGTCATTAGTACTAATAACGGTAGTTGCGTGATTGTTAGATAAATAAACGAACGAAAATATTGAGATAAACAGACCTACAACCAAAACTGCTGCAATTTTATAGGCAAGTGGTGTTATATGAAATTTAGGTTTAGACTGAGTAATTTTTTCTGTAACTTTATTTAGTGCTGCCTCGGTTTTATCAGAAAAATCAGGAATAGCACTTTCTGTATTTGAAAATATTATTTTCAAATCATTATATATATTGCGGTTTTCAGCACTTTCATTCAAAAGTTTTTTCAATAATACTTTTTCTTCTTCTAAAATTTCTTTAGAAAATTCTTTTGCTGCAAGTTCAAATATTTGATTATCGTTTTTCATATAAGTTTTGGTTCTTCTATACTAAATTGCTGTTATAATTGTGATTTTTAAAATGAATTATTATAATAGCATTTTAGTATTAATAACTAGAACCTTTTTTTATTAAGACATTGTTTAAAATTAAAACCCTCAAAAAATAAACTACGAATCGTAAAATATTTTTAAATATGGTTTAAGAATTTTCCTTATTTTTTTTAATGCTATGCCAATATGGTTTTCTACAGTTTTTTGAGAGATATTCAAATAGATAGCTATTTCTGCATAAGTCAAACCATCGTCTCGGCTAAGTGTATATACCTGAGCGGTTTTAGGTGGAAGTTGCTCAATACTTTCTTCATAAATATGCTTAAATTCCTGGGAGTTAAACTCTAGTGATTCGCCTGAAAAATGTTTTCTGTCTATAGAGTTGCTTCCATGAAACTCTCTTAGCTTTATTTTTTTTATTTCGTTAAGCGAAAGATTCTTTACCGAAGTGTAAAGGTATGATTGTAACGAAGTAATTATTTTTATCTTTTTTTTCTTTGTCCATAAATTAATAAACATGCCTTGCACAACATCTTCTGCTATATCTGCATCTTTCACATACGTGTAGGCAAAGCGGCATAATTGAGAATAGTATTTTCTAAAAATTATGTCATAAGAATCTTTATTGCCCTCTGCTATTCTGTTAAAAAGATATATATCGTCCTTTTCTTTCAAATTTTGTTTTTTTAAAAAACATTATTCTGCTTGAGTGTTTTTGCTAATATCAATTGGGATTGTAAACCACAGTTTAGAGCCTTTATCTTGCTCCGATTCTAAACTCATTTTTCCACCTAATAAATTCACCAAGCCTAATGAAATTGACAAGCCCAAGCCTGTTCCTCCATATTTTTTACTAATAAACTCTTCGGATTGTTGAAATCGGTCAAAAATTAATTTTTGTTTTTCCTTTCTTATTCCAATTCCTGAGTCTTTTACATAAAATGTTATGAGTTTTTCGGTACAAGTTGCTCCTAACTCTACAAAACCTGTTTCAGTAAATTTTATTCCATTCTGAATTAAGTTCGTTAATATTTGACTTATCCTATTTTCATCTGAAATAATACTAATATCTATGTCGCAAGTCTTGGTAAAAATAAGTTCAAGACCTTTTTCTTCGACCATTGGGGTGAAGATAGCAAATAACCTATCAAGCAATTTCTTAACATTAAATTTTTCGGGATAAATTTTAAGTTGTCCCACTTCTAATTTTGAAATTTCAAGTATATCATTTATTACTGTAAGCAGCTGATTACCGCTCGAATCAATAACTTCTAAATATCTTTTTCGTTCTTCTTTAGTTAATAAGTCATTATCTAATAATTGTGAAAAGCCTAATATACCATTAAGTGGTGTTCTTATTTCGTGAGACATATTGGCCAAAAATGCTGATTTTAAGCGGTCTGCTTCTTCTGCTTTTTCTTTTGCATGAAGTAAATTCTGTTCGGCTTCTTTTTTTTCCGATATATCCTCTACAATTCCTTCATGATACATAAATTGTCCTGAACTATCATAAAAAGCTGTTGCATTTTCTCGTATATGAATTATTTTTCGGTTATTATTCATCCAACGACTCTCAAAACCTACAACTTCTCCTTTTTCTCTAATTATTTTATTAAAACGAAGTTTATCTTCAATATTTGCGTATCCTATATTTATTTTATTACTCGATATTTGGGCAAATGATGTAAAACCAAGCAATTTTATTAATGCTGGATTTGCCATAATTATTTCACCTTTGGAGGATACTCTATAAAAGCCTAGTGCTGAATTATTATATATTGATTTAAAACGTTTTTCGCTACTTTCTAAATCTTCTTGAGCTGATTTACGTTTTGTAATATCTGTAACATAACCATAAAAGTTAGTAATATTCATGTTTTCATCATAAATTTGTGTTACAAATTGAGATAGCCAAATAATACTTCCATCTTTTTTTATTACTCTATAATCATCAACACTAAAATTTAAAATATTATGACTTTGTGCGGATTCTAAAGCTTTCCTTGGAATATCTACGTCTTCTGGATGTATAATTGATTTATAATGTATTTTTCCCGACAAGAATTCAGTATCGGTATAGCCAAAAATTTCTTTAACATTTGGCGAAACATATTCAATAGGCCAATTTGCACTATTTCCCCAATGAAAAACTACAACGTTACCACTCATAAACATGCTTCGTTCTTTAAGCAAGCTCAAATAAAGTTTGTAGTTTTCTCTTTCTGATGATTTTCTTTTACTTATGTCAAACCAAATTTCACCAATATATTTTACATTTCCAAACTTATCTTTTATAGGAAAAAACCTTAGTTCTTTATAAATATTTGCAACAGAATCCCAAACTTCTTTCTTTACAAATGTACTAAATTTATTCACCGACTTAACAGGACAAAAATCGCAGGGTGTAGTTCTATTATAATGTAAATTATAGCATTTAGTAGTAGAAGAATCTATATCTTCAAATTTATTCTTATTTGTTTTTATAATATTAAAATCATCATCTAAAATAATTAAATTTCCGGGCATAGCATCTAACACACTTTCATATAAAGTTTTTTGCTCTTCTATTTTATTCTTTAAAACAGAAACATGGTCATAACTTTCTTTTAAAGCGTCGTTTGATGTTGCCAGCTCTTCATTAGAGGCTCTTAATTCTTCATTAAGTAGTGTATATTCTTGAAATAAATACTCTGGTAACTCTTCTTCATTAGTATCTTGTTGCTTAACATGCAGAATATTCTCTAATTCTCTTACTCTCAGCCTTAAAACATCAATTTCAGATAATGAATTCATAATAATAATTTATTTTGAATTGTAAATTTATAATAAATTTATGAAATAAATAGTTTTAAAATCTACATTTGCATAATTTTATTTAAAAAAAGCATAAATGAGCCCATTATTAATTTTTACTGTAATTAGTATATATTTCGTATTTTTAATACTTATATCCTATATAACTGGCAAGAAAAGCAACTTTGCTTCTTTTTTTACTGCTAACCGAAAATCGCCTTGGTATTTAGTTGCGTTTGGTATGATTGGTGCATCTCTTTCGGGTGTTACTTTTATTTCAATTCCGGGCGAAGTTGGTAAAAGTAATTTTACATACTTTCAAATGGTTTTGGGCTACCTTGTAGGCTATTTTGTTATTATTAAAATTCTACTTCCATTGTATTACAAACATAATTTAGTTTCAATTTACACATACTTAAAAACTCGCTTTGGCTTTTGGTCTCACAAAACCGGTTCCGCATTTTTTATATTATCTAGGGTTATTGGTGCATCTTTTAGGTTATTTCTTGTTGCAAATGTTTTGCAAATAGGACTTTTTAATGCACTTGGTATTCCTTTTTATGTAACAGTACCTATAACAATTGCACTTATTTGGGTATATACTTACCGGGCAGGTATAAAAACAATTGTTTGGACAGATACTTTACAAACTCTTTTTATGCTAGTTGCCGTTGTAGTAAGTATAATTATTATTGCTGGCGAACTAAACCTAAATACAAGCCAACTTATTGATAAAATACGAGAAAGCGAAATGTCAAACATTTTTGATTGGGATATAAATTCTCCAACAAACTTCTACAAACAATTTATTGCAGGTGCTTTAATTGCGATAGTTATGACAGGATTAGACCAAGACATGATGCAAAAAAACTTAACCTGCAAAAATTTAAAAGAAGCTCAAAAAAATATGTTCTGGTTTAGTATTGTTCTTGTTCCTGTAAATTTACTTTTCTTATCATTAGGTGCTTTATTATATATTTACTCTAACGAAATGGGCATAGAAATCCCAACAAACACTGATAATTTATACCCTTTACTTGCTTTTAATAACTTTTCAGTTTTTGCAGGAATTACTTTTCTTTTAGGAATTACAGCAGCTGCATTTTCCAGTGCTGACTCTGCTCTTACAGCCCTTACAACCTCATTTGCTGTGGATATTCTTGAAATAGACATAACTAAAAACTCAAAAAAAGCCCGAAGAACCAAAATACTTATACATATCATGTTTTCTATATTATTATTTGCAATAATATTAATTTTTAATAGTATAAATAAGCCAAGTGTTATAACGGCAGTATTTAAGGCAGCATCCTACACTTATGGACCAATTTTAGGAATGTTTATGTTCGGAATTTTTACAAAACTTAAATCAAAAGATATTGCAATACCATTTATTGCTATAAGTTCTCCTATAATATCATATTTTTTAAATATATATTCCGAAGAATTATTAAATGGATATAAATTTGGATTTGAACTACTTGGAGTAAACGCTATTATTACATTTTTAGGCATGCTTGCATTTGCAAATTATAAAGCTAAGTTTACAAAATAATATAAATTTATAAAACCATTACAAAAATTGCAACAAATTTGAATTCTTTTGCCTAAATTTGTCGTTAAATTAAAAATATACTATGTACGAATTTATTTCAGGAAAATTTACAGAAAAAAAACCAACTTTTGTCGTTATTGAAAATAATGGTATAGGTTATTTCGTTAATATCTCATTATTTACAAATGCTAAAATAGAAAACATTGAAAATGGTACATTATATATACATCAAGTTTTAAAAGAAGACTCAAGTTCTTTCTATGGTTTTTTTGACAAAAGTGAACGACAAATATTTAGACTATTAATCTCAGTTTCAGGCATTGGTGCTAATACTGGAAGACTAATGCTATCATCACTTAGTCCCGAAGAAATAAAAAATGCTATACAAACAGACAATGTAAATTTAATAAAAAGCGTTAAAGGAATTGGGGTAAAAACTGCACAAAGAGTAATTCTTGATTTAAGAGATAAAATAGATAAGACAGAAATAGAAGGAGGAACAGTCTCAATTATAGATAATTCTAAAAAAGAAGAGGCATTATCAGCACTTATTATGCTAGGCTTTGCTAAAAAAATTGCAGAAAAGCATATAGATAATATAATTAAAGAAAATCCAGATATTAATATTGAAAATATTGTGAAATTATCATTAAAAACTTTATAAATACTTTTAATAATACACAAAACTTCTAATTTTGCCTATGAATAAACTTTACGTAAATTAATAAAAACATAAACCTACAATATCAAGTGAGAAATTATAGTAAAGACTTATTGAACTTAACAGCCATAGCTTTAATATTTATAACCGTTGTTTCGTTTAGCTCAAGCCCGTCTGGAATAACTATGTCCGAATTTGAATTCGGCGTTAACGATACTATCGTTGACGATTCTACATTATTATTCCCTTTTAATGACTATACAAATACGCCAGCAATAGTATCTTATCAATCGCCATTATTTTTAAATAATCCTGAAAATATTAGCTCTACTGTTGTTTACGACTCAAAAACCAACAAGTTTGTATTTTACGACAAAATAGGCAATTTTAATTACAGAAACCCATACTACATGAGTGCCGACGAATACTTTGACTACAAAATGAAGAAATCGACACAGGAATATTGGATGGAACGCTCGTCTCTTGAAACAACAAGAGATGGAAACAGCCTAGTTGACAAACTTGTAAACCAAAGTTTAATTGTTCCACTAAAAGGTTTTGAAGACATATTTGGAAGTAATGTTATAAACATAAAACCTCAAGGAAATGCCGAACTTATTTTTGGTTTAAACATTTCGAAAGTTGAAAATCATACATTACCAGAAAATCTTCAGAAAAATGTAACATTTGCCTTCGATATGAAAATAAAGATGGGCGTTAGCGGACAAATTGGCGACAAACTAAAAATGGGTATAAATTATGATACCGAAGCAACTTTTGAATTTGAAAATAACATAAAACTTGCCTACGAAGGAAAAGAAGACGAGATTTTACAAAAAATTGAAGCAGGAAACGTATCAATGCCACTCACAGGAACTCTTATTACTGGAAGCAGTAGCCTTTGGGGAATTAAAACTGAACTTAAATTTGGTAAACTTACCGTAACAACTGTTCTTTCTCAGCAAAAAGGCGAAATACAAACAATTGAGGTTGAAGGCGGTGCATCAACTACTCCTTATGAAATTACTGCCGACAAATACGAAGCTAATAAGCATTATTTCTTAGCACAATATTTTAGAGACCACTACAACTCAGCTCTTGAAAATCTTCCTATAATTAGGTCAAACATAACTATTACAAAGGTAGAAGTTTGGGTAACAAATAGAAGTGGAAACTTTGAAAACTCTAGAAACATTGCTGCATTTATTGATTTAGGAGAAGCCCAACAGCACATTCACTCCCCAGAAAACTTTACAGGTGGAGGAATGTATCCCGACAATGCTACAAACAATCTTTATAACCAAATGATTACATCTTATAGTGGAATTAGAGATATAAACACTATAAGTTCAACTCTTACATCTTTACCTAATTTTCATCAAGGCGAAGATTATGAAAAAGTTCAAAATGCAAGACTTCTTAATCAGTCAGAATACACACTAAACCCTAACTTAGGATATATATCATTAAACTCATCACTAAATAATGACGAAGTTTTAGCAGTTTCCTACGAATTTAATGCTGGAGGACAAACATACAGAGTTGGTGAATTTTCAAACGAAACACCTCCTGCCCCTGAGACATTAATTCTTAAACTAATAAAACCTACAACTTTATCAACAGAACTTCCTACTTGGAACTTAATGATGAAAAATGTTTATGCCATAAATGCATATCAAATTAATAGTGAAAACTTCACTTTTGATGTTATGTATAGAGACGATAAAACAGGATCATCTCTAAATTATATTCCTGCTGGCGAAATTAATGGTAAAATATTACTAAGCGTTCTAAGACTCGACAACTTAAATAAAAATAACGAAGCTGGTGCCGACGGCTTTTTCGATTTTATTGATAAAATAACAATTAATGCAACAAATGGTAAAATATATTTCCCAGTACTTGAGCCTTTTGGCGAGTATTTAAGAGATAAAATAACAGGAGGTACTACCAGCAATCCTGAACTTAACCGAATTGCAGACCAATACGTTTTTGAAGAATTATATACAAAAACACAAAGTCAAGCACAACAAATTGCTGAAAAAAATAAATTTTTCTTCAAAGGCTCATATCGTTCCGCTGGAGGTTCCGACATAAACCTAAATGCAATGAATGTACCCGAAGGCTCGGTAAAAGTTACTGCTGGAGGTAGAGAATTACAAGAAAACACAGACTATACTGTAGATTATAACTTAGGGCGAGTATCAATACTAAACCAAAGTTTGCTTGAGTCAGGAACTCCAATTAAAATATCCTTAGAAAGTAACTCAATGTTCAATATTGGAACAAAATCGTTAATAGGAACACACCTCGATTATCGTTTTTCTGAAAAATTTAATATTGGAGCTACAGTAATGCACCTTAATCAAAAACCTTTAACATCAAAAGTAAACATCGGAAACGAACCAATATCAAATACAATATGGGGAACCGATATTAACTATAATCAAGAAGTTCCTTTCTTTACAAATTTAGTAGATAAAATACCTTTTATTCAAACTAAAGAAATGTCAGTTTTTGATTTTAGTGGAGAATTTGCTCAACTAATTCCTGGACATCCTAAAATTGTGGGAGAAGAAGGCTTTGCTCATATTGATGATTTTGAAGCAACAAAAACAACTATCGACTTAAAAACACCATCGAGCTGGTACTTGGCAAGTACACCTCAAGGTCAATCAGATTTATTTCCCGAAGCAGATTCAACAAATGCTCTTTCCTACGGATTTAATCGTGCTAAACTTGCTTGGTACACAATTAATCCTGATTTTTTAAGAAACACAGCCTCTGTTCCCGACTATATTACAACCGACGACCAGTCTGACCACAGAGTTAGAGAAGTTATGGAACAAGAACTTTTTCCAGACAGAGATCCTCTACACGGAGTACCGCCTGTAATTTCTGTTTTAAACTTAGCATACTATCCTAAAGAAAAAGGACCTTACAATTACGACACAGAAGGAATGCCTGGAATATCAGCTGGTATTGATCAAAACGGAGAACTAAACCAGCCAGACACTAGATGGGGTGGTATAATGAGAAGTCTTATTACAAACGACTTTGAAGATGCAAACATCGAATTTATAGAATTTTGGGTTATGGATCCATTTATTTATGATGACAACCAAACTGGTGGCGATGTATATTTTAATCTAGGAAATGTTTCAGAAGATATACTAAAAGACTCCAGACAATCTTTTGAGAATGGACTACCAACTGGCTCTTTAATTGATGATGTTGATACTACTGTTTGGGGACGTGTACCTATTCTTCCTAGAATAACAGAAGGCTTTGCCAACGAACCTGTTAATGCTCGTGAATTTCAGGACACTGGACTCGATGGACTAGCAAATGCTGACGAACAATCATTTTTTGCTTCATACTTAAATAAAATATCATCAATGCATGGTATAAACTCTCCTGCATACACAAAAGCTGCAGCAGACCCTTCAAGTGATGATTATCGATTTTTCAAAGCTCCAGCCTTTGATGACGAACAGGCTTCAATAATGCAAAGATATAAGCAATTTAATAGCATGGAGCGAAACTCCTCTATTGCAAGTACTGGAGGCAATACCATGTCAGCAGGCACACAACTTCCAGACATGGAGGATATTAATAGAGACTATACTTTAAGTGAAACAGAAACTTACTTTCAATACAAGTTGCATTTAGTACCAGAAGAAATGGAAATTGGTAAGAATTTCATTACAGATATTAAAGAAAGTACCGTAAAACTTAAAAATGATAATAAAGAAACAGTAAAATGGTATCATTTTAAAGTACCAATTAAAGAATACGAAAAAAGTGTAGGAACAATTCAAGACTTTAAATCTATTAGATTTATGAGACTTTTTATGCACGGATGGGACGAAGATATTGTTCTTAGATTTGCTGAATTAAATTTAGTTCGTGGCGAATGGAGAAAATATACGGCATCCATGCTAGAAGGAACAGAAGGCACAGGTGTTGGTGAAATTACCGATGCTCATTTTGACATTTCAGCTGTAAATATTGAAGAAAACACTTATCGCCAGCCAATTAACTACATAATGCCTCCAGAAATAACAAGAGAAATTTCTCCCGACCAGCCTCAACTTAGAGAGCTTAACGAGCAAGCCATTGTTCTTAAAGTCCTTGATTTAGATGATGGAGATGCACGTGCTGCCTACAAAAACGCAGCCTTAGATGTAAGGCAATTTAAACGGCTTCAAATGTTTATACATGCCGAAGCTGTTGACGATGAAATACTAAATGATGGCGACCTATGTGCTTTTATTCGATTAGGCTCTGATTATCAAGAAAATTATTACGAATACGAAGTACCACTTACTGTTACCGAACACGGTTGGTATGATAAAGAAACTGAAAACGAACTTGTATGGCCAACGGATAACATGATGAATATTGAGTTTGAAATACTTCAGCGTGTTAAGCAAAATAGAAATAATAAAATAAGAGAAGTTGGAGCAACACTGCAAACAAGCTCTGTTTATAGCGAAGTTATTGATACTTATGGAAGAACTGTAAGCATTATTGGAAACCCAAATCTTAGCAATGTTAGGACAATAATGATTGGTATAAGAAACCGTAGTCAAGACTCAAACCCATTAGAAGATGATGGAATGCCAAAGTCGGTAGAAGTCTGGATGAATGAGCTACGACTAACAGAATTTAATGAAGATGGTGGTTGGGCTTCGCAAGCTCGAATGTCTCTAAGACTTGCCGATTTTTCAAATATTGCAATTGAAGGTAATATTAGTACCCCAGGTTTTGGTAGTATTGAAAAAAGAGTTAGCGAAAGACAAAAATCTACCGATTATGGCTACAGTATGTCATCAAGTTTTGAACTTGGTAAATTCTTTCCTAAAAAATATAATGTAAGAGTTCCATTATACTTTGCTTACTCTGAAACCTTTAGTAATCCACAATACAACCCATTAGATCCTGACATATTACTTAGTACAACCTTGTCGGATCCAACTTATTCGCAAGCAGAAAAAGATTCTATATTAAGAATATCACAAGATTACGTTAAACGAAAAAGTTTTAATGTTACGAATATGAAAATTGGTGGTAATTCTGAAAAGAAACCTAAAAAAGTTGCCGAAAATAAAAAAAGTAATGGAAAAGGAAGACTTCCTAATAAAAATAAAAATAAACCTTTTTATCATGTTTCAAATTGGAGTGCTAGTTATGGCTACAACGAATTATTTATAAGAAACATTAATACTGAGCATAACTTAATGAAAATATATACTGGTGGAATTTCGTATAACTACAATATTTCGCCTAAAAATATTGCTCCATTTAAAAGAGTTAAGCTATTTAAGAAAAAAGCTTTTAAACTTGTAAAAGATTTTAACTTTTACTATGCTCCATCTATGTTATCTTTCCGTAACGATGTTAGAAAATCTTATAACGAAATTCAACTTAGAAATGTAGAACAGCAAGGAATGTATATTCCTCCAACTTTTGATAAACAATTTACATGGCAGCGAACCTACGATTTAAGATATAATCTTACTAGAGACTTAAAATTTACATACAGTGCAACAAATGCCTCTTGGGTTGAAGAACCTTATGGAAGAATTGATAAAGAAGACCCATTATACGAGCAAAAAGTAGATACAATTTGGAATAGCCTACAAAATCTTGGAAAAACAACAGATTATAGGCAAAAAGTTCAACTTAGTTGGAGAATTCCTATAAATAAACTTCCTTTTTTAGACTGGACATCGGCAAATGCAAAGTATGGAGCAGACTATTTTTGGACTTACACTCCTCAACCTGCTGATTCAACAATAAACTTAGGAAATAACATCCGAAATGCTCAAAACATACAGCTTTCGGGGCAACTAAACATGACTAAGCTATACACGAAAATAAAATACTTAAAAGAAGTTGATAACAAGTTTAAGAAAAACAAGAAGAATAAGAAGAAGAAATTTAAAGATGTAAAATTTGAAGTAGCAAACATAAAATTAAAAGAAAATAGAGCAAAAACTATTACTCACAATCTCAGAACAATTGATGTTACAGCAAAAGTTGTTGATGGACAAGGAAAAGTAGTTGCTGGAGAAACAGAAATTGTAAGTGAAAATAAAATAAAATTCACGCCAGACTCTACTCATAAAGATGTAAAAATAGTAGTTAGTGGAAAACGTGAAGTAAAAGACAATGCTCTAAAAATAATTTCAGATTATACACTATATTCATTAATGTCGGTAAGAAACATTTCGCTAACATATACCGAGAACAACGGAACAATAGTTCCAGGCTATCTACCTAAAACAAAATATTTAGGAATGGATGAAAGCTGGATTGCTCCTGGTTGGGAATTTATTGGCGGTATTCAGAATAATGAATTCGGACGACTGGCAGCCGAAAGTGGCTGGTTATCAGGCGATACTTTAATTAATTCTCCAATAATTACAAATAATGAAGCCTCATATAATTTTAAAGCAACAATTAAACCACTAAAAGGACTAAGAATTGATGTTACAGCAAATATGAGAACTAGTCAAACACGTAATGAGTATTGGGTATCAAGAGATGGTGGGTTTAATTCAGAAAACCAATATTATCAAGGAAACTTTTCGATGACAACCCTTTCGATAAAAACAGCATTTTGGGGTATTAACGATTCAACTTATGAATCTCAGGCTTATGATACATTCCTTGAAAACAGGCAAATTATTGCTGGAAGAATTGCAAACGACAGGTATAATTTAATAGGAACATCTTATAACCCTGGTGATATACTAATAAACCCAGCTACTGGAGACACGCTTAGTTCTAGCTACCCTAACGGTTACAGTGCTACTTCGCAAGAAGTATTGCTTCCTGCTTTTTTAGCTGCTTACACAGGGCAAAGTGCATCGGATATTTCAACAAGCGCATTCCCTAAACTTCCTCTTCCAAACTGGAGATTAAAATACGATGGACTTACTTATTTTGATGCTGTTAAAAAGGTATTTAAAAAGGTAATTTTAAATCATGGATATACCTCTAGCTATAGAGTAAACTCATATAGTACAAACTCTGGCTATAATTTTGAAGAACAACAGCAAATAGGTATGAGTTTTGAAAGAGATGAACTTAGTCAAATGTTTATCCCAGAATTCCAATTAGATGGAATTGCTATTGATGAAAAATTTGTTCCACTCTTTGGACTCGATTTAACATTGAAAAATGATATGTCAACAAAATTAGAATATAAACAAGCTAGAAATATTGCACTTAGTTTTGCAAACAATCAAATTTTAGAAGCCCGAAGTAAAGAATACACTATTGGAGTTGGATATAAAATTCCTAATTTAGAAATACCACTTAGTATAGGAGGAAACCAACAACTATTTAAAAGCGACTTAAATTTGCGTGTTGACCTTACTTACAGAGATATGCTAACAATTGTTAGAAGGATAAACGAAGCAGACAACCAACTATCGGCAGGACAAAAGAACTTTTCGTTAAAATTTAATGCCGATTATAATCTTGATAAAGTAACAATTAGAATTTTTTATGATCAAGTAATTAATACTCCTAGAGTTTCAACTTCATACAGAACATCTAATACAAAAGTTGGCTTTAGCATAAGGTTTAATCTTGCTTCCATATAAGTAGCAAGTCATACTTAATGTTTTTGAACATAATAAAAATTGCATGAAAAGTTTTTTAAATATTGCATAAATACTAAATTTGTAAAAATACATATAACTAAATTTTAAAAAGAAATAACGATGAGTGCACCTGAAAATTTAAAATACACAAAAGACCACGAATGGGTACGTGTTGAAGGAAACGAAGCTTTCGTTGGAATTACTCAATTTGCTCAAGGCGAATTAGGCGACATAGTTTTTGTTGAAGTAGAAACAGCTGGAGACGAACTAAAAGAAGGCGAAACGTTTGGAACTATTGAAGCAGTAAAAACTGTTTCGGATATGTTTATGCCAATTTCTGGTGAAGTGTTAGAATTTAACGAGAAGTTAGAAGACACTCCCGAACTTATTAACAATAATCCTTATGGCGAAGGTTGGATTATTAAAATTGCAATTGCCGACCAAAGTGAATTAGACACTTTACTTGACAGCAAACAATATGATGAACTAACAAATTCGTAAAGTATTATATTATATAAAAAGAGAGTTTGAATTTATCAAGCTCTCTTTTTTTATAAACTATTTTTATACTAACATCAAGTATAATACCAAATTATACTACAAACCCTTCCAGCCTTCTGCTTCTAATTTCATAAATTTAGCTTTTTCTTCTTCGCTCATTAGCACAGTTTCGTACTTAAATTTTATATCTAAATTCATAATTGGCTGCGAAACAGAAAATATTAAGTCATTTATAATTGGGATTTTTGGAAATGGGAGTGCAAAAATAACTGTAGCTATATCATCTTCAACTATAATATCCTTTACTATACCTAAATTTACTAATGAATTATTAATTGCAGGGTGCATTACTCCTGAAATACTTTCTAAAATTTCTTCTTTTGTTTTCATAATTAATTTCGTTTTAACACTTTTTTTTCGTAAAATTGTTTAAGCTCAAATTTAGTAAAACATATCTATAAAACAGTATAAAATGGAAAATTCTAAAAAAATTGCTTTAATTCTTTCAGGTTCGGGAGTTTATGATGGTACTGAAATACATGAAGCCACAATGACAATGTATGCTATTGTAAAACAAGGTGGTGAATATCAGACATTTGCTCCAGATATAAAACAACATCATGTAATAAATCATATTACTGGCGAAGAAATGAATGAGACAAGAAATGTGCTTATTGAATCGGCTCGTATTGCTCGTGGAAATATAAAAAACATTAACGAATTGGTTATTAATGATTTTGATGCAATAATGTTTCCTGGTGGCTTTGGTGTTGCTAAAAACTTATCGGATTTTGCTTTTAAAGGAGCCAATTGTACTGTTGTTTCTGAAATAGAGAAAGTAATAAAAGAAGCTGTTACTGCTAAAAAGCCAATTGGTGCTTTATGTATTTCACCTGCAATAATTGCTCGTGTTTTAGAGGGTGTTGAACTTACAATTGGGCAAGACGAAGGTACTGCCAAGGCTATTGAAGCAATGGGAGGAAGACATAAAACAACAAACCACGGCGATGTAATTGTTGATACTAAATATAAAGTTGCTACAACTCCTTGCTATATGCTTGATGCTACAATTACAGATATTGCTGATGGTGCAATTAATGTTACTAAAGCTGTTTTTGAAATGATGTAAATAGATGCTAGATGTTAGACAATAGACATTAGATAAAATGTGTGTTCTTGCCTCACTAACATACGAAACTTGATGCTTTTGTTTATCTGGTAATTCGTTTATTTGTTTATATCAATCTTGTATTAATAACTTGTTATATTGTTTTTTTACCTAAAATAAGTTAACTCTATTTTAGTGGAATTTAGTGAATTGTGAAGACAAAAATACCAAAGCCTTCTTTTTAAACGAAGGCTTTGGTGTTAATTTAGAAACATATATATATAAAAATTACATTTTAAATATTTCTAAAAATTCTTCATCTACTTCTGTTTCAACAATACCTTGTTCTGTAAGAATATCAAAATAATCTTTTACTTTTTTCACTAAAACATCACCTTCAACATATTCAAAATTAACCCTATCCAAAAATAGCTCAACTCTATCAACTGGTTGTCGCATCATATCATAAGATAAACGAGCCGACTCGTTTCTGTGAGTATTAACCCAATTTATTGACTCTTTTAATTCTTCAAGTAAAACTTCTGTTACTTCGGGATTATTTCTTACAAACTCGCCTTTTAAAACAATACCTGCATTAGGAAAACTACCAAAACCTTTGTTATATTCATTCCATATTTTATTGTATGATAGAATTGAAATAGGTTCGCCTCTATCTTCCATAATTTTTATTGCATAGCTAGCTTCTGGCTCTCTAAGAATTACTGTATCGGCTTGTCCTGTAACAAAATCTGCATAAATCTTTTCTGGTCTGCCAAATGGTTGTCCATAAACAAAATTAAAATCGGCAGGATTTAATCCACTTGCTTTAATCAAATATTTTGTGATTTTTGCTGGTGGTGCTTCTTCAAAAAGTGGTGTATGAATTGTTTTTCCTATTAAATCTTTTAAATTTCTAGCTTGATAACCTCTTGTAAGAATTACAAAATTATCCCAAACAAAAAGTGCTGGTATTTTAACATCACTATTTCTTAATTTAGCTGAAGTAATTAATGCTGAAAAACTTATATCAGCTTTTCCATTAGCAATCCAAGCTAAATGTTTTTCGGTTTCCTCCCAAACTTTTAGTTCTTTAATGTTAACTGCTTTTCGTATTTTTTCAGACTGTAACAATCTCATCATCACAGGATATGCAACTGGAGTTGCCGACTGAATTACTACATCAAGTTTATTTGATTTTTCTTCATCTGTTTCGCCTTCTGTAACTTTTTTATGAAAATATATCCAAATTTCTTGATCATCTCTAACTTCGGTAACATGCTCGTAGCCCATTTCCGATAGCATATTAATCATTGGTGTAGGTTCAAATCGTTGAATTAATGTAAATCCAGAGTCTTCTTCTATTTCATAAGATTTTTTTATAATTATATCGAAAGGGTCGGTCGTCATTGCCCTAACATCGAGTATTTCAAAATCTTCCTTACGCTCTTGCCAGTTTACAAGCTTTAATTTTTCATTATTAAAAATTGAAACTCTAAATTCTCGTGTTTTTTCTATATTGAAAGAAAAGTTTAAACCTGAAACTAATTTTAATAGCTCAACAGGGTTTTCAACTGAAATTATTACAATATTTTCTTGAGCTTTTAAGGCTGAAACTTTTTGTATAATTTCTGGCATACTATCGTGGTTGTAAATATAGCGTTCAGCACTTTCGTCCCACGAAATATCGACTCCTGAAATATCTTCATCTTCCAAATTCATTTGTACACACTCAGGCATATTTTTAAGAAGCTTATTTTCTACTCCTAAAAATTTATTTAATGTATGAAGTATTTCACAAATTGAAATTCCTGTAATTTTTGCTGCATCTTTGAAAGAAGCATATCTGGCCAAAGTATTATACAAGGCAGGGTTCTGCAATTTTTTTAATTTTGGCGACAAAGTTGTTAATACATCTTTCAATTCAGGATGTCTATCTAAAACTTGCTTAATGTTAGACTTTGCTAAAACTGGCTCAATATCATTCTCCACCTCTTGCTCTTGCATAACAATTGCATTTACTGGGCAAACATTAAGTGCATCCTGACAAAGCTTTTCTTCTTCAGCATTTTTAGGTTGTTTTTTTACAAATGCAACATTGCTATCGTTCATCTCAAAGTTCTTATCAGCAACTTCAACACAAGCTCTACAAGAAATACATTCTTCCGTAACTAAATATTTGTTAGTTTCCATAATTTGTATATTATTATTTTTATTATTTTTTCTATATAATTTATACCAAACTATAAAGCCCGAAATAAGTATAAATAAAATACCTAAGCCTGAAAGTGGTATAAAAAGTATGTAATATTTTCCGAAAAATATTTTATAAAACCTAGCTGTATGAATTTCTAAAGCCAAGTTCCATAACGATAATGGCGATTTTTCAATAATAACTTTGGGCATTTTAGTTAATTGCAAACTATTATTAATATTTGCTGCTCCAAAATTATAATCAAATATTATTTCTTCTCCAAAAAAGTCTGTTGTAAAACCCGAAACTTTAAATTCACCTATCGGTGGTCCTGCCTTTTTTGGTGCAATATATGGAGTCTTCTTTATATAATCTAATATTTCACCTGTTTCGGTATTCCATGCAAAAAGCCCTTCAAATGAGCCTACTAAATAAACATTAGTTGCCATTTTTTTAAAAACGGTTACCCCCATCATACTTGCTGGTGGCTGAGTTTTATATTTTTTTAGCTTAGTATTAAAATTATCATCGGAATAATAAAAGCCTTCTAAAGTTGCTATAATAAAACGGTCTTTTTCTTGATCATAAGTTATACGTCGTAAATTATCAAACCACGGGTTTGGTGAATCTAACTTGGTAAACGGGATTTTATCTACTTTTGAATAACCAATAAGTGCAATTAATGGCGGACGAAGAAACATTCCTGTAAAAGTTGTTATTACTAGAAAAATTAAGGTTATCCAACCTATTTTATTGTGCCATTTTAAATTCCATTTATTAGCTTTTTTAATTGATGATGCTCTTTTCTTTTTTTTCTTTCTACCTTTTAACCTAAAACCATTAACAAAAAAGATAAGACCTGTAATACTTAAAAATATAAATATCAAACCTATTAAATCTACGAGTAATTTACCTATCTCGCCATAAATTTCGCCACTATGAATTAGCCAAAAGGTTTTAAAAAGTCCTATTTTGTTATCATAATTTTCTGGTTCAGGTAATATTTTTGTTTCAAAATTTATTGCATCAACTGTTGTTAATAAATGCGAACGAGTTAATACAAATAAAGTATCTTGTTTATATAATAAATCGACTATGCGTTTTTCGTGAACTGGTAACTCTTTTATTTTCCATAGTTTATTTGCAAAATCGTATTTATATAAACCGAAAAAAGTTGCAGCAAAAAGCTCCTTTTTATCTGTTTGCAATAATTTACATACCTTACGATTATCAATTCCGCTAGGAAAACCTGTATTAAAATCGGTAAATTTATTGAGTGATGAGTTACTTAACCAAATACCAATATTACCATAAGTTAACACACTGTCCTTATTTATTTTAAGTGTTGATTTAACGGCTGCATTATTCCAGTTTTTATATTCAAAATCTTTAGGTAAATACTTTCTATCAACATCCATAAACGAGAATGCTTCGCGATGATTTAAAACAATTCCCGATAATGAAAATAAAATAATAAATATTGTAAGTATGACTCCTAGCCATTTATGGTATTTCTTAAAAAAACTCATCTTTTATATATCTTTTTCTATAAGCTGTTTTTTCTATTTTATGAAACAACTCGTAATTTACAATCTAGTAAAACTTTATTAATCTGCATTAAATAATTATTAAACTTACCAGTCTAATAATTTTCTATCTCCTTCAATTTTCTGTATTTCAGATATTTCTTGCGAAACTTCCAAAACTCCTTTGTATTCGTTATTTTTATTTCGTACTGCAAAATATTGAATAAGAACATATTTTGGTCCTAAATGTAGCCAAAATGAAGCAACATTTTTTTCTCCCGACTTAAATGATTCAACTATTTTGTCAACAATATGAACACTTTCTGGGGGATGACAATTTTGCAATTTACGTCCTACAATTGATGCTGTTCTTGGGAAAATACGATGTACTGGGTCCGAAAAAAATCTTACTGTATCATTTTCATCTACATAAGTAATGTCAACAGGCAAATGATTAAAAATCATTTCTATTTGTTGAACAGAAACTTCACCTGTCGCAAATTTTATAACATCATCCTTATTTACAACAGATTGTATTTTCTTTTTAGTAGCCTCAACTTCAACAAAAGGTAAACCTAATTCGACAGTTTGCTCAAGCATATTTTCCAATACCTCATGCTTAATTGTTTCAAGCATTATCGGAAATAACACTTTTTCTTCTCTAAAAATAATTGTATTAATATTGAAAAACACAACACTACTTATTTTATTAAAAGCGGTTAAATCGAAGTTTTTTGCTTCCAATAATTCTAATGTCTTTTTTATGTTTCGCCTAATATCATCGTGAAAGGACCACATAAGTTTTACACATTGATGCTGCTCCCATTTTTGCTCTAAAATAGGGAATAATATGTTTTCTTTTACTGTGTAATGAAGTGTGAATTTTTCAAACTCTTTAAAAGTAAGAATAAGCTCTTTAACTGCGTTTACATTATATTTTACATTAAGCTCTTTTATATATTTTCTAGAATCTTTTAATTTTTGTAAAATTATAGCGTTATCTTGTTCTAATAAGTTTATAAAAGAGCTTTTTTGAGCTTTTATTGCGGGGTAATTAGATAAAGTTTTATATAAAATATTAAATAATTTATTAGACACAGTTTTCATGTCTTCAATATTTACATTTTGCTCAAAAAGTACATCAAAAGTGCTTAAAATATCTTGAGGAATATAGTTTTCAGTTATTATTCCATATTTTTTTACGAGTTCGCCTCCTTTTTCGCCCTTTATAACTCCCAACATATACATAGTAAGGTCGTTAACTCTTTTTTCTGCGGTATTTGAAAATTTTGACATATTATATATTTTTAAAATTTTGATATTTCATTATAATCTAAATCAGATAAGGATTTATTTCTAAATACCTCATCAAATTTATCTCTTACACTTACCCATGAACTATGCATAATACAAGGGTTTTCGTCTGAACATTGATCAAAGCCCAAGACACAACCACTATATTTATCACTCCCATCAACTGACTCTAAAATATCAATTAATAATATTTGATCTGTGCTTTTATCAAAAGAATAGCCACCATCTCGTCCTTGAATACTCTTTATAAAACCAGATTTTGACAAAGCTGTTAGTAACCTTCTTAAATACTTGTCAGAAATATGTAAGTTGTCTATAAGATATTTTGCAGAATATAACTTTTCTGGCTCTTTAGCCATAAAACCTAATATTCTTAATGCATACTCCGATGTTTTGGATAACTTCATCTACTTATATTTTATTAAAAACCTGCACATTAGATATGTAAAATTTATTTTTTAGTATCTAAAAGAAGTAAAATATATAAGTTATTCTCTTGTGTATTTTTAAATTAAACCAAGAGCCTTTTATAAATACTACTTATCTGTATTATTATGCAAATAACGGAATTAATTTTATCATAAGCAAATTATTTAGAATGATTTCAAATAAAGAAATGTTTTTTTTATTCGTTATTTTTTTATTCATTTGTAACTCACAAAACATAAAAATGATAAGAATAACATTAAATAATTGGTGGCAAACAAGAGAATTTCTACAAATAGGAAAAGTTCCCTTGGTATAATTGTGTCATCACAAAAAATATAAAGCCGTTGGATTTTCCAACGGCTTTTTTTTATGTCTAATTTTAATGAAAATGAAAAACGAAATTATTATAACTTGGATTAACAAGACTGAAAATCGTTGGCGTTACTCAAATAGAGTAGAACAAAACAACAATTTTTAAAAATTCATTAATAATAAAGTTAATACAATGACAACAAATACAACAACAATACAGGAAAAAAGACAAGGTTATTTCGGACAATTTGGAGGAGCTTATGTGCCACCAGCTATTGCAGATAAATTACAAAACTTAGCCGAAGAATTTTATCGAATAAAAAAAGACAAGGAGTTCGAAAAAGAGTACATTGAATTATTAAAAACTTATGTTGGTCGTCCTTCACCGCTATTTTATGCAAAAAGATTATCGGAGAAAGTGGGCAGTAAAATTTATTTAAAGCGAGAAGATTTAAACCATACTGGAGCTCACAAAATAAACAATACTATTGGTCAAATTCTGTTAGCAAAAAAAATGGGAGCAAAAACTATTTTGGCAGAAACAGGAGCAGGACAGCATGGAGTAGCAACTGCTACTGCTGCAGCACTTTTTGGTCTGAAATGCAAAGTGTTTATGGGAGCGACAGATATTGAGCGACAAGCACTTAATGTAAACAGAATGGAGCTTTTAGGAGCAGAAGTTATTAGTGTAACACAAGGACAAGGAACATTAAAAGATGCCGTTGATTTTGCTTTAGGATATTACATTGAACACCCAGATGCTTATTATTTACTAGGTTCGGCAGTTGGTCCACACCCCTACCCTGAAATGGTTGGATATTTTCAAAGCATAATTGGAAAAGAAGCAAAAAAACAAATACTTGAGGTTGAAGGCAAGCTCCCTGACTCACTAATAGCATGTATCGGAGGAGGTTCAAATGCAATTGGTCTTTTTAAAGAATTTTTAGATGATGAAAATGTTAAGATTTATGCTGCCGAAGGTGCAGGCGAAGGACTTGATTCAGGAAGAACTGCAGCAACTCTAAATTTAGGTAAAAGAATGGTTTTTCAAGGAGCCGATTCATTTTGTTTAGCTGATGAAGACGGAAATCCAATTGGTTCATATTCAATTGCGGCAGGATTAGATTACCCCGGAATTGGTCCAGAACATGCACACCTAAACGATATTAACAGGGTAGAATATCATGGAATAACAGATAAAGAAGCAATTGATGCTTTTAAAGAGCTATCTCATTTAGAAGGAATAATACCAGCAATTGAATCGGCACATGCAATTGCTTTAGCCATGAAATTACTGAAAAATAAAAATGAAGTAACAATTGTAAACCTCTCGGGAAGAGGCGACAAAGATGTTGTTAGAATGTAGAAATAACTATTTATCAAAAGAAACTCCAACAAAATTTAATTTGTTGGAGTTTCTTTATCAACTTTTAAAAAAATCTATTTTGTTAAAGCTTCAAAAGCATCTTCGACATAACCTGGCGTACTAGAAATTTTCATAAACTGCGACATTGTTAATTCTGGCCAAAGCAAAGCAAAACGATATTTCCCGTGTAACATATAAGCTTTATTATTAATAACAATTATTTCGTAAGGCATTGCGGCTAAATGCTCCTGCCCTATTATTGGTAAAAAATATCTTTCACCTTTATTACCATCCATTAAACCAATACCATAAATAGCGATTTTTGAGCTTGTAAATTTTATTTGATAAACTTTTTTTGTATTACCTTTTTTAGACTTCAAGTTTGCTTCAATAGTTCTACAAGCTGTATTATAGTCTGAAAAGCTATTTAATTCAACAGGGTCCGTAAAATAAGGCATTCCCATCATGTAATGATACTTTTTAAGATCACTTTTTGATAATTGACCTCCAAAACCAGTAAAGTTTTTACCCATTTTTTTCAATATACCTATTGTTTCATTTGAAATTGCTTTCAGCTTAGCATGTTGTTTTGTATTATCTCCCATATAAGCATGAAAAATATACTCTGGATTTAAAAGTGTAACTTCAATATTTGTAGAACTCTTTTTATAAATAGAAAACTTTAAAACACTAGCTAATGCTCTTTGTGTTTTACCAGATACTGCGATACTACTTAAATCGTTACGAGTAAAAGCAACTGTGTACATTATTGATTTTCCTTGAGGATTATAAGATCCCAATACTCTAAATCCGCTTGCTTTTAATTCTCCTAACAATTTAGTTCTAGCATCAGCTAAAGTTCCTGATGCTGTAACTTTATAGTATGCATGTAACTTCTCTTGAGCATTAGATTTTAAGGTAAATACTACTAATAATGCTACTAAAATAATTAAATTCCTTTGTTTCATCTTTTAATAATTTATGTTAAATATTAATTCTTATTTATCTACACTTGTATATATCACAAAGGTTAGATAAATAGATATGAAAAAGGCTGACTTTTGTCATGCTTATTTATTTACAAGAACTATTTTGATTGTTCAAAGGGAAACAAAAAAATTAACACCCACATAACAAGATAAATACAGATCAAATAAAAAAAAATCATTCGCTTCTAATTAATATAGAAAAGAATGATTTATGTTTTATAACAATGTTTTAAATTATTGTATTTGTGTTTGAAATTCGGCTTTTAAAACCTCTGCTATTTCTTCTAAAACTTTTCGCTGTGCACTAGATAAAAATAATATAACAATTAGACCTCCAAAAAAAGCTCTTGCTATATCCGAAGGTATTGCTTTTATTAATTGAACTCTATCCTTCTTCTCAAAAATTCTTATCCAAGCTCCAACAAAAGCAGATTTTTTAACTACAATATATTCAAAACGTAGCAAAGGATTCTTCTTTATTTTCACTTCGTAAGTTAATTTTTCAGACAACACTCGTTCCATTTCAGGGAAAGTCATTTTTTCATTTAATTGTAAATTCATAATAATTATTTTTAGTTATTAGTTATTATAAACTACAAAATACGGCATATTTAAGTAAATAGCAATTTTTACAAATACTTTTTATAATTATAAACTAAATGAATCAACTAAAATCGCCTACCACGGCGAGGTCTCCCCTGTCCTCCTCGAAACTGATTACCATTAGCAACACCTCGCCCAAATCCTCTACCTGCAAATCGTTCCTCTTCTATGGTTTCGTTTTGGTTATCATTTGAGTTTTGAGAATTATCATCATTACATTTTCCTAATCCTCTTCCTGTTTTTGAACCTTTACCTTGTGGTCCTCTTCTATTAAAATTTGGCATAACTTTATATTTATTTAGATTGAATAAAAACAAAGTTACGAAAAAGAAAGATACAAATCAAGTAAAGTCGATATGTTTTAAAATATGAAATATGCCAATTTCTTACTTTAGAAATTGGCATATTAAGAGTAGGCAAAAATATCACAACTGTAAATACTAGTGACAAATTAAACTGACGCTACATTGTCCTACGGACGAATGCAGGTCAACCTCTACTATAAACAGCTTCTATTTAGTTAAAAATCAGAAACATAAAATTTACAGGTATTATTTACCTTCTGAAAAATCTTTAAGATATTTAAAGTAAGTACCTAGTTCGCCATTAAATGTAATAGATGCTCTTTCGATAATTCCATCAGAATCGTTAACAAATAATGATGGAAAAACTTTTTCGATTAAACCTTTACCAAAATCAACAGAGGCATCACGAGGAACTTCCCCTGGTAAATTATCAACTGCCATTACAGTAATATTATTAGCCTCAAAGGCGTTAGATTCTGAGTCGTTTTTTGCATTATAGCCATAAAATGGATCAGCTATTTCCGATGGACGAATTGTACAAGGTACTGGTCCATCTATATCACAACTAACATCTGCGACTACTGAAATATTAAAATCACTAGCCTTCATATCTTCTTTTGTAAAGAAAGCAGGTGATTTTTGATCCCAAAAATGACAAGGAATATACATGTCGGTAACTTTTGTAAAAGGAGAAAAAGACGACTTATACATTCCTGGGTTTTTAAAGAAATGATTTAGTTCAAACTCTGAACCATCTTTCCTCTCAACATAATATTGAGGATCTAACTGAGTGTAAACAGCTTCGTCATATTTTTTACTTAAAAAATCTTCGGGGGAAACATGTTTTATATTTAATGGTGCAAGTGTTTCAATAGCTCCATGTGCAACACGTCCGCCACCTGTAATAAGAATTTTAATTGGTGGAAGTTTTACTTTTTTTAATTCGCCAAACATTTCTTCTACATCATGGCAATCAATAGCTCGTTTTAAATCAAATAGACCTGTTCTTTTTCCTATACCAATTAATCCGTTATAAGCACCAACTAAACCAGCCCAACGTCCAAAAGCAACTAATCTATATCCTTCTTTTGCAGTAAGATATTCATGATCGACCATTCGGATATTTTTCTGAAGTAATTTTTGCAATAGTGGTCTGTTATACTCTTGTTTTTTTGCTATATGAGAAAAGAAAAGGTAGGTTTTATCTGCTATAAGTTCTTCAATTTCAACTTCTTTTACTCCAATAAGAATATCACAATCCGACACATCGTCAACTAATGTTAAGCCAAGAGCTGAATATTCTTCATTTTTATAGGCTCTAATATCACTTTTCTGAATTACAAGCTCAACGTTAGGGAATTTTTCGATTAACTCTATTGCTTGTTTAGGAGCTATTGCCGTTCTTCTATCTGGAGGAGTTTTTGTTTCTTTTAGTATTGCTACCTTTAAATTTTTATTCATACGTTCTTCTTTTTATTTTTTATTTATATAACAAAATACAATGATTTTTGTAATGATAATAAAAAAGTCATATCTTTGCAAAAATACATTATACTTTGTGCAAAAAAGCACAATACAAATTTGGGGTCGTTTTTGGTTTTGACTGCAAGGATAATGGATTTGTAAGCATGTCGAGCTATGTGGATTAACTCGTAAAACTGATTTGCAACTTTTTAAACGGCGAAAATAACTACGCTCTTGCTGCATAATCGAAGTTTAGTAGATTAAGCTTAATTCTGGTACTAGGTATTAGAACGAGACATCTCGCAAACAGGACTGTCTGATTCCAGTTTGCTTATGAGGTGTGATAAATTTCAGAATTGCTTGAACGATATCTTGACGTTTGGGTGAAATAAAGAGAATAAGGTTTTGCTTTGGGTGCTTTTTCCCGTACAAAGCTCGAAAATTAATAAAGAGATAAACATGTAGAAAGCACTTTTGTTACTTGTTTGGACGAGGGTTCGAACCCCTCCGGCTCCACAACAAAAACACCGAAAGATAATTTATCTTTTGGTGTTTTTTGGTTTAAGACTGAATTTTCCAACACCCATGTTTTGTAGAACCTATACGTTTTAATATTCCAATTTTCTGTAATTTTTGAATTTTTCGTTCTATTGTTCTCGATGATTTATCAACTATTAAAGCAATTCCTTTTGCTGATATTTTGGGGTTTTTACTAATAATTAATAGAATTTCTTCCGACACCTCTTCCGACA
>JAOZLS010000320.1 GCA_029934705.1 Bacteroidales bacterium
TAAATCAGGACAATACACTCTTAGCTTGACGGCTATGCCCCTAGCCCCCTTAAAAGGGGGAATTGTAATTTGCAAAATTTAAGCAAATTAAATATATCTTTTGAATTTATTTAGGATACTATTGAAATTGAATAATAAAGTTTTACTCAAATATCATGCGAATTGTATTTTACTGACAGTTTTACATCTTTTTTATGTTTCTTATTAAATATTCTAGTCCATTAATTTTTATTTCGTTCATTAATTGTAGCATTTCGCCAAGTTCGCCTTTAGGAAAACCTTTTTTTGCAAACCATACATAATAAGGTTCAGGAATATCTACTAAAAATTGTCCTTTATATTTTCCAAAAGGCATTTTTGTATTTGCTAGTTTAATAAGGTAGTTTCTGTCGGAAAAAGTATTATTTTGCATGAAATTTAATATTTGGGTAATGAAAAAAAATGAGACTACAAAGTTAATAGAAGATTTTGTTAAAAATACATTAATTGATGCAGAAAAAGGACATGATTGGTATCATATTGAAAGAGTGAGGAATATGGCTCTTGAAATTTCTAAAAAAGAAGGAGGAGATAGTGAAATAATCGAACTCTCGGCACTTTTACATGATATTTCTGATGCAAAATTTAATGGAGGCGATTATGAGGCAGGTGCCAAAATATCTCGTAATATTTTAGAGGAATTTAAAGTTGAAGCTAATAAAATTGAAGAAATAGTAAGAATTATTGATAATATTTCGTTTAAAGGTGGTGTTTCTCAATTTAATATTTATAGCTTAGAGTTTAAAATTGTACAAGATGCCGATAGGCTAGACGCAATAGGAGCAATTGGTATTGCACGTACTTTTCAGTATGGTGGTTATAAAAATAGAGAGATTTATAATCCTGATATTCAGCCACAGGTTTATAATAGTTCCGAGAAATATCATAAAAGTGAAGCTCCAACTATAAATCATTTTTACGAAAAACTTCTTCTTTTAAAAGATTTAATGAATACCGATACTGCTCGTGAAATTGCAAATATTCGTCATGAATTTATGCAGGAATTTTTAAAGCAATTTTATATTGAATGGAAATCGGAGGATTTGAATTTATAAAGGTAGTGTAATGTCATGCATGTAATGACGTTTCCATGTCCTGCGGACGATGGAAAGTCTTGAGTCTGCTCCGAAAACCGGTCAGACGGCTGTATTTGTAAAATGCGGAAACCTATCTATCTTTTACTGTTAATTTACAAAGCCGTCAGACCGATTTCCATACAAATATTGACCTTTCGAAGTGGTCTTAGCATTGAAACTTTAATTTATTTTTTCTCTTCAATAAAAAAAGTTTAAAAAAAAGATGAAAAAGCAGATATACTTATGGCAATTATTATAATTTTGGCAATTATAAAAATGACAAATTAATTTACTTATTTATAGAAATGGATTACGGAGTATTTGAAATTTTAACACTTCTTGGCTCGTTAGGAATTTTCCTTTATGGAATGAAACTAATGAGTGAGTCGTTACAGAAAGTTGCAGGCGAAAAGATGAGAAGTATCTTAGCAGCAATGACTTCCACCCGATTTAAAGGGATATTAACAGGCTTTTTAATTACAGCAGTTATTCAATCCTCGTCGGCAACCACGGTAATGTTGGTTAGTTTTGTAAATGCAGGATTAATTTCCTTGGCACAGTCCATAGGAGTTATAATGGGAGCAAATATAGGAACTACAGTAACCGCTTGGTTAATTGCCTCGCTAGGCTTTAAAGTAAAAATGAGTACATTGGTAATTCCTTTAATTGGATTAGGATTCCCTTTACTTTTCTCGAAACACACAAAAAGAAAATCGTGGGGAGAACTAATAGTTGGTTTTGCGTTACTATTTATTGGACTTCAATATTTAAAAGAAGCAGTGCCAGATGTAAAAAGCAACCCTGAAATTTTCGATTTCTTAGGAGGTTTCTTGGATTATGGTTATTTTTCGCTGCTTATATTTTTAGCAATGGGAACGTTGCTTACAGTTGTAATACAATCGTCGAGTGCTACATTAGCCTTAACATTGGTGTTGTGTTTTAATGGTTTAATCCCCTTTGAAATGGCAGCTGCAATGGTTTTGGGTGAAAATATAGGAACAACTATTACAGCTAATTTAGCTGCAATGGTTGCCAATGTATCGGCAAAAAGAGCTGCTATGGCCCATTTTATTTTTAACACATTTGGTGTGATTTGGATTTTAGCCGTTTTCTATCCTTTCTTAGATTTAATAAACTTAATTGTTTTAAAATTTGGAGCAAAATCTCCATTTGAAGATACAGAATCAATACCTATTGCTTTATCTTTCTTTCATACAATTTTTAATATCTCAAATGTTATTTTACTGGCAGGATTTGCCCCATTGATTGTAAAAATTGTAATAAAATTCGTACCCGATAAAGATTCTGACGAAGAATTTAGATTACAATATATAAATGTAGGAACATTATCGACCTCAGAATTATCGCTTATGCAGGCGAGCAAAGAAATTGCATTGTTTGGCGAAAGATCATTAACTATGTTTGGTTTTGTAAAAGAACTCTTGGTAGAAAAGAAGGAAAAAAAGTTTGAGAAAACATTTTCTAGAATTGAGAAATACGAAGATATTAGCGATCGCATGGAAATTGAAATCGCCGATTATTTAACACGTGTATCTGAATCTGAGTTGAGTGCATTAGGTTCGAGACGAGTGCGTTCAATGTTTGAAATTATTGATGATATTGAAAGTATAAGTGACAGCTGTTTTAATTTATCGAAAATTATTGTTAGAAAAAGAGAGAAAAAAGTAGAATTTTCAGAAGAAGTTTGCAATAATATTAATAAAATGTTTTTATTAGTTGAAGATGCACTTGTAATTATGAATAAAAATTTAGCAGATGATTATTCTAAGATAGATGCTAGTTTGGCTCTTGAGTTTGAAGAAAAAATTAATAAATATAGAAATAAATTACGTCAAGAACATGTAATAAATGTAAAGGAAAAGAAATATAAATATACAGCAGGCGTAATTTACAGCGAGTTGTTTTCAACTAGCGAGAAGCTTGCCGATTATATTATTAATGTTTCGGAATCGATACAGGAAATACAACAATAGACTTTTATACATAAAAACATATAGCCCGAATGAATCATTCGGGCTATATGTTTTTAAAATAAGAGTTTACAATTTGGTAAATAAGTTTTTATTTTTTGCCTTTCGCCTTCACTAAAGTTATTCATTACCATAAATATAACAGTCAGGTTCTCTAGGTTTTTAATACTTTCGGGTAATTCTGTTAATTTATTATTTGTTAAATCAAGACTGGTTAAGTTTTTGAAATTGCCAAATTCAGAGGGGAGCGTTGTTAATTTATTTCCAACCAGTAATATTTCTTTTAAATTACTTAGTTTACATATTTCGTTTGGCAGTGCGGTTAGTTTATTACTCCATAACGATAATATTGTTATGTTTTTTAAGTTACCAATTTCTGGAGGCAGAGTGGTTAGCTGATTACCTCCCAACTCAAGAATTGTTAGCTTTGTTAAATTGCCAATTTCTTTTGGTATAGAATTTATCTTATTAATTGATAAATTAAGTATTTCTAAATTTACTAAGCTCCCTATTTGTGTAGGTACTATTTCTATATTATTATTAAAACTTAAATTTAATACTTCTAATTTTGTTAAGTTACTTATTTCCTTAGGAATTACGGCTATTGTGTTATAAGTCAAAGCTAGTTCTGTTAGGTTTTTAAGTTTAAAAATGCTTTGTGATATTACAGAAAGTTGATTAAAATTTATATTTAACTTTTGTAGCTTTAATAAATTTTCGACTTGATTGGGAATAGTTTTAAATTTATTCCAACTTAAATATAGTTCCGTTAAATTAGTTAGTTTACCAATTTCTTGTGGTAGTTGTTCAATATTACAACGATTTAGATTCAAATGTTCTAAATATTGAAGTTTAAAAAGCTCTGGAGGTAATACATTAATAAAATTATCATTTTTATATTCGCCAGAAATATCTAAATATTTTAATTGTTTTTGCTGTAATATATTTAAAGGAATTTCTTTTAAACCTGTTTTTAGTAATTCAATTCCTGTTATTTTATTATGATATTCTTTTGGTATATTATCCAAATCGTAAACAGAAACAAAAATTTCATTTAAGTTATTTAAACCTGAAAGTTTTTTTAGATTTTCGTCCCATTTAATATCATTGTTTTGCAACAGATTTAATTTACTTAAATTAGGGCAGTCATTAATTTCTTTGGGAAGTCTTATTAGTGCATTTGCACTGAAATCTAGGTGTTTTATTTTTTTTAGAATTTTGTTTCTTTCATATTCTGTTTCATAATTAACGTAGCCTTTCCAATCTTTATATTGCTCCTTTACTGCCTTATCAAATATTGCAGTTTCCATTCTTTGTTGCATTCTTTCAGCTTTTAAAAGAGCAACATCTGCAACTTTAAGTAAACTATCGCTTCTTTCTTCCTGCCTTTTTATTTTAGCTATAGATTTATCCATGCCCTTTTCGGCTTTAAGAACTATTGATGGCACTTTCTTTCCATAAGTTTTGGCTGCTCTAAAATTATCGTAAGCTTCAAAATATCTATCTTGCGTATAATAAAGCTCTGCTGAGTCTAATAATTCCTTATAAACTTGTGCGTAGCTGGCACTTTTTATAAGGAATAATGTAATAAATATGATTATCGTTTTTTTCATGGTGTGTGTTATTTTTCTACAGTTTTTATTAATTCTTTTATTTTTCTAATTAATTTATCCATGTTTTCTTCATTTATTTCTGCTCTCTTCTTTAAATCAGGTCTGTTTGCTGGGGCTGCTTCGGCTTCATCCTTATAATTTTCTTTTAGTTTAATAATTATTTCAGATAAATCTTTTAGTTTACTTACAAGCTTTTTGTCATCCATACCTGTTTCTAATGCTTCTTCGTATAATTCAATTGCTTCTTTATAATTTTCTTTTTTTAGA
>JAOZLS010000321.1 GCA_029934705.1 Bacteroidales bacterium
GAAGGTTGTCCTGGTGTAGGCATGCTTGACGAAATACCTTTTATAAATGAAGGTAAAGTTATAATTAAGAATTCTTCAAAATTAATAAGTTTTACCGATGGACTTGCTGAGCTAGAAAATGAAAATAATGAAGAAATAGGTCTTTCAACAATTGAAAAATGTATAAAAGAGACAAGAAATATTTCAGAATCGCTACGAGTTTTAGAAACAACCCTTAACCTTAATAAATCAAATAACTCTATTTTTGATGATATTGCTATTCTTGCTATTGACTTTTTGTAATTCAACCATTTAACCTTAAACTATAAAAAATTAGATATGAAAAAAATTACTTCAATACTAATATTTATTTTAATTTTCCCTCAATTATTTGCACAGCAAAGTACAACAGGGAAACATAGACCCAAAAACGTAAGTAAAGGTGTAACTCTAAAGTCAACAAAAAGTCAAGTCGTAATTAATAATGTTCCTCCATATTTGTGGCAACATGGTTGTGGACCTACTGCATTAGGCATGCTAGTAGGGTTTTATGATAGAACTGGCTTTTCGGATTTAATAGATGGAGATGCTGCTTCGCAAAGCGATAATGTTAATAATGCAATTGCGAACTCTGCTCATTATGATGATTATTCTTTGCCAATTGATTACTATCCAGATTTGTATCAAGATAAATCAGAACTAGGAGGAGCACATACATCCGATTGTATTGGCGATTTTATGGAAACTTCTTGGAGTAGTGAAAGTAATCGCTATGGCTGGAGTTGGAGCAGTAAAGTAAGTGTTGCTTTCGAAAGTTATGTGAGTATGAAAAATAGTTCTTATTTTTTAAACTCATCGTACGAATATTTTTCGCCTAACAGCTGGGATATTTTTGTAAATGAAATAAATAGTAACAGACCTGTTATCTTATTAGTAGATACAGATGGAGATGGGAGTACAGATCATTTTGTTACAGCAATTGGCTACGATGTTAGTACATATATGTATGCAATTTATGACACCTGGGATAGTGATGTTCATTGGTTTCAATGGCGAGGCTTATCGGATGGAAATACTTGGGGTATTTATGGTTTTAATATTTTGAGAATTAATACTGTTAATACAGGATTTGATATTTCAGTAATAGTTAACCCAAGTGTTGGAGGCGTAGTTACTGGAGTTGGGTATTTTGAAAATGGACAAACTGCAAATTTGACCGCAACAGCAGAAACTGGTTATAATTTTGTGAACTGGACGGAAAATGGAACACAGGTGTCAACAGATGTAAATTATTCATTTATAGTAAATAATGATAGAGAGTTAGTTGCTAATTTTACATTGGCTTCGGGGATACTAGAATTAGAAAATAATAATATTACATTATATCCCAATCCAACAAATGGATTACTAAATATAGAACTAAGTGCAATTTCAATTAATAATAATAAAAAAATAGCTGTCAATTTAATCGACTATTTTGGAAAAATTCAGGAATTAGAAATGATTAACAAAAATACTAATATAATACAAGTAAATGTAGGCGATAAAAACACTGGAATTTATTTTCTACAAATAGTGATAGACAACAAACTTATTAAAACGATAAAGATTATAATAACTGACTAATACCTAAATTGAGCGATTACAAACTTTGAAAATCACTAATCATTTAGCACTCAAAGAATTTCTAAAATTTTTCACATACCAACAAGGTGTCTTCAAAATTTACAGAAATCTTTTAGCACCAAAGCATTAGCAATTTTCTTCGTTCGTAATCGCACAGTTTAGGTAATAATGTGCTCTTTCAGCAAAAACAACAAACCCTTGAAATATGAAAAAAATATTATTTATTGCCATAATAAGCATAATTGGTTTTATGCAGGTAAATGCACAGCTATCAAATTTAGTCGTTTTTACAAACGAAGGTAGTCCTTTTATTCTAGTCTGTAATGGAATTCCCTTAAACGAAGAGCCTGCTACAAATGTTAAATTAGTTGGAGTAAACAAAGGCTCTTTTCGTGTTAAAATTATTTTTGAGAATTCAAATTATAACGAAATAGAAAAAGATCTGTTTGCTCGTGTTGACACACAGTCTGTTTATATTGTTAAAACAAAAAGAAAAGGGAAAAAAGTAATTAGATTTTATGATAAGAAAAGGATTATAAGAGATGAGTATGGAAATCAGATAAATGATATATCTGGTCAGGGGCAAGTTGTTGTAATTGTAAATGAATACGAACCCTATACAGGAAATCAAACTAATAATTACATACCACCAAACAATAACTATGTACCAAATCAAAATGAATTACCACCTTGTAACGCAGCAATGCACCCAGCCGATTTTCAGCCAGCATTGATTAGTGTTCAAAACACTGATTTTGAAAGCGATAAATTAGTTGTTGCAAAACAAATAGTAATGGCTAGTTGTCTAACATCCAAACAAGTAAAAAAGATAGTTGCAGTATTTCATTTTGAGAAAACTAAACTTGATTTTGCAAAATTTGCATACCCTAGAACTATCGACCCTAATAATTACTATATTATTAACTCTGTTTTTGAGTTTTCAAGCTCAATACGAGATTTAAATGCTTATATTGATAGTATTACAAGGTAAACTGAATTTTCACCATAAACTTTATTATTAAAACATATTTACTACTTTTGCAAGCCTAATTAGAGATTAATCTACTTTATCTATAGGCTCTAATTAATGGTAAAGAACAAAGCAATTTTGTTTAGTTTTTATTGTTTATTTATTAATTAATGTTTAAAAGTGAAAGTACATAATTCAATTGAAAATATTAAAATACAAAATCCAGTATTAACTGTTGGAACTTTTGATGGCATACATACTGGGCATAAAAAACTACTCACTCAGCTCGTTAATACAGCAAAGCAAATTGGAGGTGAATCAGTAGTTTTTTCTTTCTACCCACATCCTCGTTTAGTTCTTTTCCCCAATACAAGTGGTTTAAAACTTATTAATACTTTAGAAGAAAAAATCTTTTTGTTAGAGAAAATGGGAATTGATAATTTAATATTATATCCATTTACAAAAGAATTTTCAAAATTTAACTCATGCTTTTTTATAAAAAACGTATTGTATAAGCAATTTAATATTAAGCATTTAGTTGTAGGACACGATCACCATTTTGGGCACGATAGGCAAGGAGACCTGAAAAAACTAAGAGAGTGTGCTAAACCTTTTGGCTTTAATATTGAAAAAGTAGATGCACTAAAAATAAATAATGATAAAATTAGCTCTACTAAAGTTCGTAATTTATTAGAAAAAGGAAATATAAAAAGTGCTAATCTATATTTAGGTTACAATTACTTTATATCAGGTAAAGTGATTCATGGACAAAAGCTTGGGCGAGAGCTTGGCTACCCAACAGCAAATGTTTTAGTCGAAAATAAATATAAATTAATTCCTAAAGAAGGAGTTTATGCTGTGGAAATTATGGTTGAAGAGCGTAAATATAAAGGAATGTTAAATATTGGAACTAAGCCAACAGTTGCATACTCCGAAAATGTGAGTATTGAAGCATTTATATTCGATTTTTCAGAAGATATTTATAATAAAGAGATTAAAATCTTTTTTATAGAATATATTAGAGATGAGAATAAATTTAATAATATAAACAAATTAAAGCAACAATTAAAGAAAGATGAAACTGTTGTAAATGCCGTTTTTAAAGATAAAGAGTATGATTTTTCTATATTAGAAATATAAACTTTAAAGAAGTGTAACATTTAACCTTCTTATAGGGATTGTTATGAAATAATTTGCCAGTTTGTCGTCATTATTTCGCACTTCTTTCTGCTTAAAAAAAGTTCCAAATAATTCATTATTAATAACTTTTTTTAAACTGAAATAAGCACAAACTAATTTAGTCAAACAGTCAACTTATTTCATAATAATCCCATAGCGTAAAATAATTAAATGACAAATATTCTAATTATGTCATGTTTTTTTATTAACTTTATGCTTATGAAGAACAATTTATATTATATACTTAGCTTTTTATTGTTTTTTTTATTATTTGCAACTAGCTGTAATGCTCCTGTTAGTAAAGAAAAACCGATTGCAGTAGAAGGCAAACTTGATGCAACTCAATGGGATTTTGAAAAGGATGGAATTTTGCCTCTTTCAGGAGACTGGGAGTTTTATTGGAAACAAAACTTAACACCCGAAGATTTTAAAAATGACTCACATCAAGCAGATGGGTTTCTATATATACCCTCGTTTTGGAATAGCTTTGAAGTTGATAATAAACCAATAGGTGGGCTTGGCTCTGCTACTTATAGGCTTGTTTTAAAATCTAATGTAGAGAATGAAGTTTTGCAACTTGAGAAAATGAATATAATGACTTCTTCTAAAATTTGGTTTAATGGAAAACTAATTAGCGAAGTCGGAAATGTTACAGGCAATGAAAAAAGCTCAAAACCATCTACAAATTATTCATGTAGCGAAATTTTATTGAAAAAAGGCGATAATGAAATAATTTTGCAAATTGATAACTTTAGTCATAGGCATGGCGGTACATACACCAATATAAAAATAGGGAAAACAAAATTTATTTTAAAAGAAAAAAGACATGCTGCTGCTTATGATTTATTTTTAGTGGGAAGTCTGTTTATTATGGCAATTTATCATTTAGCACTGTTTTATTTAAGGCGTAAAGATATTTCTACCCTTTATTTTGCAATTTTTGCAATTTTAATAGCATTAAGAACTCTTATTATTAGAGATAATTTTATTACAGAAATATTACCAAATATTAGTTACATTTTTAAATTACGTTTGGAGTATCTTACCTTTATTTTAGCACCTCCAGCTGTCGGTCTATTTTTATTATCATTATATCCTGCGGAATTTAAAAAAATACCAATTTATACAGTTTTAGGCCTTGCAATATTGTCTTTTACTTTTGTATTAATATCACCAGCTTACTGGTTCTCTTTTGTTGTAAATCC
>JAOZLS010000322.1 GCA_029934705.1 Bacteroidales bacterium
AGTTTTATATGTGTACGTCTTTAGCATTTTTTCGGCTATTACATTAATAATCATTTTATTTTTTATCAAATGGAATTAGAACAAGCAATATTTGCATTATTAGGTTTACCGGTTTTTTGCTATTTTCTTTTACTATCAATTGAAATGATTAAAGAAATGTCCGGAAAAAGTAAATTTTAAAAGGTCGTTCACTTTAAATAAAAAACTTTTAACAAAAAAACAAAATGCCAACAGCAACAGAAACACTAGCAACTATTATGACTAGTGTTGTAACTACAGTTGTAGACTTAGCTACTATTGTAATTACTACCTATTGGCCTTATGTGTTAGTTATTTCTATAATCGGCGGTTTAATTACTGCATTTAGAAAATTTGCACATATTGGCGTAGGTGCTAAATAAAAATTAAAATAAAATTTTATGCCAAGTGCTTCAAGTACACTTGCCGTAATTATGGGTAGTGTTGTAGATACAGTTGTAAATCTTGCAACTATTGTAATTACTACCTATTGGCCTTATGTGTTAGTTATTTCTATAATCGGCGGTTTAATTACTGCATTTAGAAAATTTGCACATATTGGAATTAGTGGCAAATAACAAATATATACCGGCCGGCAAGGTGCCGGCCGGTATATCATATTTTAATTTTATGTATAGCGATTATATAGATTACGCAATTATTACAATTTTAGGAATTCTTATTTTACTTTATTATATTTATTCATGGATTATTTAGACCAGTCTACAATTGATATTTTTTATTTATTATTTAATTTATTTTTGATATTTTATATTTTTAATATCATGAATAAAATTATTACTAAATTTTTTGTAAATGTTTTTAAATTACAACACAGATAAATTTTTTTTATACTTAACTTTTATTTTTTCAATAACTGTTTTTCTTTTTGGTTTTTCTAGTCCGGTAAAAGCTGAATATATGACCGGACACACCGCCACTAGTGGTGCCTTAAATATAAATTTAGTACAACAATATGCCTATAGTAAAGGTGCAACTATAATACAATATTTTGACGTGCCGGCCGGATTTAATAATATAAGAAACATTGAGCTATACCGCACACCATCAACAGATGAAATAGTACCGGCAACTTTATTTATATGTAAAGGTGTAGTAGATAATAGTGTAGATATTGAAATAAATGCTCAATGTTTAGGGAATTCACAAGTAAAAATATTAGAAAAATATTTTGATAATATAGAAGTTGCTGTTGAGGGTTGGCACAGATTAACTTTTCCGGACACATACGCACAGCCGGCCGTAAATTATTATTTTAGTCTTATTGCTGAAGTAGGCGAAACATCACAAGCAATTGGAAATTATAGCCCATCAGTTAATAGTTTTGTTTTTTATTATAGAGAGTCCGGCACCGGTTTGCCAATTCAATTAGATAATTATGATTTAATTTTTGAAGTAAATAGTACACCAGATTTTGAGCCACCCGGTGCAACTAATATAGAGTGGTTGAGTCCTGATGATGGCGTACAATATAGTCCGGCAACTTTTATAGATTGGTCAGTACTTTATAGACTAGACCAAGCAACGATTGATTTATATTATAATCAAGAATTGGCGGTATTAATTGAATATGTTGGAACAAATGGAATTGTAATAACCGCAGACCAGTCCGGCCTTGCCAAGTTTATTGGCACTATAGACAATTCTAACTTTATTGATGGTAACGAGTATTTTTATAGTTGGAATAATCCGCTTGCCATGCCTGAAAATTTTGATTATTACGAAGCAACGGCTTATTTAGTTGTGGATAATATGGAAACTATAATTGATAGTGAAGTAGTAAGTTTTACAATTGGCACAACATCAGACCAAACTTTATTAAAACCTATTGAAACATGGTGTAGTAATTTATGTGTTGATTTATATACCGCAAGTAGTACAGTTTGGGATAATTTTTTAACTAATTCTCTTGTTTGTGGTAGTAGAAATGTTGCATGTTGGCTATTTACACCACATACTTCAAGTATACAAGGAATTAGCGACTCTTATGATAATATTAAAACTGTATTTCCATTTAATACATTTTTTGATTTAACTGATACAGTAAGCAACACTATAGAAAGTGCTACACTAAATATGGAAAGTCATTTTGATATACCTTTTGTAAAAATTACAGCCGGCGAAGCGGAATTTTATACAATACCAGTTTTAGACAAAGACAGTATTGCTGATTTAGTTGGAATTGAAAACTCAGAATTAATTAGAACTTCAATCGCTTTTTTTATATGGATATTTATTATATTTTTAATATATTTGCAATTAAGAAAAACATAATTATATGATATTTGATATTATTTTTTTTGTAATTGATTTAGTTTTATCAGTATTTACTAAAATATTGCCTAGCTTTTCAGTTTGGCCGGATAGTGTTTTAAATTCAATTGAATTTATGGTAAATAGTTTATCAATTGTAAATTTTATATTGCCAATAGATGTTTTATTTTCTGCTATAGTATTTTTTGTATATTTTGAAACTATTTATTATTCAGCAAGAATTGCGACAAGTATAATTAATTATGTACGCGGAACAGGTAAAGGTATAGAAATATAAAAGAGTGATATTTTTGATATAATCACGAAAAAACGTGGCCACCAAATCGCTTGTAAGCAAATAAAAAATTAAAGTTGATATATGATAACTGTAATTTATGGGTTAACCGGTGCCGGAAAAACTTTTTTAATGACACAACTAATTTACAACGATTGGAAAAATGGTGCCATGTTAAATGTAAATTACCCTATTTATTTTTCAGAAAATAATGATAATATAAAAAGATGGCACCAGTTAGACGAAACATATAACTTAACTCAAGGAATAATTGCAATTGATGAAGGCCAAAAATTGTTTGACGCGAGAAGGTGGGCAAGTTTGCCGGTTGGATTTGCTGAAAAAATTGCACAACATAGAAAACACCACCTTGACATATACACAACAACGCAAGATTTAGGGAATATTGATTTAAGAGTCCGGCAAAATATTCATGAAGTTTACCATTGTCAAAGCGTGGCAAGATTTCCGCGGAATGATAGAGTTAAGCCGGTATTGCAGATTATAAAAGTAACGCGAAAAATTAGAGTAATGGACAATAATACAAATCGTATTACATGGAAAAATATAGGCACTAAAAAATTATATCTATCTAGGTATTGGACACGCGAATTATATAATACTTATGCGGATATAGGATTTGAGAGATACTTATGCAAAATAAAAGCAATAAAAAAAGCACCACTAGGCAAAAGGAATTGGAGAGTCAAGCTAGTAAGTCGCGACTTGTTAAATCGGGGAAAAGTAAGATTATAAAATATGTAGAAGTTGACCAGAAAATTGAGATTGAAATTCATGATGTTATGAGAATTAGACCAAATGATTTGAATGCATTTAAAAATGCTTATGAAGAATTTGCGACTCAATGGGATTAGTATGTAGTAAGATATTAAAAAGCCGGTAAATTGGACTAGACTAATTTATATGGCTATTTAATATTGACTACATGTTACAAGCATGGGGAAAATACCGGCATTTATGCCGGTTTTTTATATTAAAATGGGGTAGAGAAAAATAATTTTTCTCTAGGTTGACAAAATAAGTTATACACAAAGTTATTAACACCCACCAAAACCGCACCAGACCATAAAAAGCTATAATTGTCTATACCACTACATATAGTGGTATAAATTAAGTTACACCACTATATGTAGTGGTATTGCAATAGTTAAAAAAGTTATATAATTAGGTGTAGTGGCATGCTGATTACCGCCCAAGCGATAAAAAATCTACCATTGAGCCACCAAAAGGCTCAAAATGGATAGAATTATTACCGCCTTGAAAAGCGATAACTATTAAAATAAGGTTTTTAACATTTAAGAAAAGATAAAATTTAAAAAAATAATGAAAAAAAGAAAAAATGAAAAAAATTAAAAAACTGTTTAAAAAAAATTATAAAAAAAATATGGAAAAACACGAGTTAATCAAGGCAACGTTTTTAGAATTGTATGGCCATGTTTTTGAGCTTTTGAAAAATGAGAAAAAATTAAAAGATGATATAGCAAGGGAATTTTTAATAGCCTTTAAGATATTGCTAGATTATGATATAATAGTAGTACCTGAAAAAATGCGGAAAAAAATACTAAAAGATTATACTGATTACAAGAATTCTTGACTTTTATTCTTTATATTCTCTTAAATATATGATATACTATTTGCGTAAGCGGTTTAACGGAATTACGCAAATTTAGATCGCATGAGCTATGAAAAAAAAAAATGTATTACTAATAACAACGATTGTTTTATCAATGGTTGTTTTTTTATTGCCGTTTAAGATTAAAGCTGTTGACCAGGTTGCATTTTCATCACCAGGAAATACTAAATCGTCAATAGGATTTACTAAATTAGAATTAGAAATAAACATACCAGCCGGTATTAATAATTTATCAAAAGTTTACGCATGGTTAAATCAAACAACCGGCAAAAGTTTATCAATGTGTATTTCCACAACGCGTGGCGGTGCATGTTTAAGAGAAACAACACAAACCGGTGCCAACTATAACGATTATTTTTCTTTTGTGCCGTTACCAGTTGCACCGGCTGAAATATATTTTATAAAAATAACTACTACCGGTTCAGCTTTTTGGATAGAAGAAGCAAACAAAACAAGCGAAGTTATTAATATGTGGAAAAATGGCACCATTGACTATACAGAGATTAACCGCGGAATTTATTATTATGATGATGAATATACGCCAACATTTTGCGGTGATGGTGAAATTCAATCGCCAAATGATGATGGAGAATTTGAAACTTGTGATGATGGCAATACTATTAGCGGTGATGGTTGTGATGAATTTTGTATAATAGAATTAACGCCAACATTTTGCGGTGATGGTGAAATTCAATCGCCAAATGATGATGGAGAAT
>JAOZLS010000323.1 GCA_029934705.1 Bacteroidales bacterium
GTTAAAGGTGTAGTAGCTGTTTCGTATATAATTCCGTTATCGTAATAGTTAGAGCCTCCACTGTAAATATATCCATACATTATTATAACTCTATTGTCATTTAAAATATTTACAAATGCAGAAGTTCTGCCTTCTGGTATTGGATTAAGAGTTGTAAAATCACCTGTTTCTGGGTTCATAGCAACAACTTCTGTAGGACAATCATCGTTACTTGTTTTTCCTCCTGCTATCATTATATTTCCATCTTCGAGTAAAGCACAAGAAACCATAGTCTTTGGCAAAGAAATATTTGTAAGAATTGACCAAGTTTCAGTTTGAACGTCATATTTTTGCACTTCGTCTAAGCAATCAGTGCTTACAATTCCATCGAAACCACCAATAACAAGAATGTCGCCATCTTGTGCTTTTACAACTCTGTGTCCTCCTGTCATTCCAACAGGTAGTTGTCCGGCAGTTGACCATTGGTCTGTTTCGGGGTCGTATATTTCGCAAGTTTTTACAAGTGTCCATGCTGCATTATCATAAGCTCCAACTACCATTACTTTTCCGTCGTTCATTAGAATTGCACGATGCCCTGCTCTTGTATAATTTAATTCTATGGGCTGTGTGTATGAGTCTGTTTCGGGGTTATAAACAAAAGTTAAGCGACTATCACCTCCAGGACTTTGATAGCCACCAATAATTAATACTCTGTTATCATTTAAAACTGTTGCTGTATGTGTTCTTAAATCGCGAGGCATATCATGTTTTTTTGTCCAAACATCTGTATTTATGTTGTATTCATAAATATTATCAGTTGTAACCGAACCTGTAAAGCCTCCAAAAACCATTACAATAGAATCTGATATACAAACAGTTGCATGCTCTTTTATAGTTAGTGGAAAATCTGCAACTTGCGTCCACTCATCTGTATTTGGATTATAAATTTCTACCTCAGTTAAATAATCTTTACTTAAACTTATTCCACCTATTACAATTATTCTGTCATTATTTAGCTTTGTAACAGTTTGATACATGCGAGCTTGAGAACTGCTTTCAGTTGTTGTCCAGTCTTGTGCAAATAAACTTTGTGATACAAATAGCACAATTAAAATTATTGATATTTTCTTCATTTTTTTTTATTGAATTATTAATTTTTGGATATAAATACCTGTTTCTGTTTGAATGTTTATGAAATATACTCCTTTGGGTTGATTTTTAAGATTTACTATTGACGATTTACTATTTATGATTGAGTTGTAAATAGTTTTTCCTGTTATATTGGTTATTAAGACGCTACATTGTCCTGCGGACGAATGCAGGTCAATAGTAAAAATTCCGTTTGAAGGGTTTGGGTAAATTGTAAATTGATTATTAATTTTGGATATTGACGTTACAGTAGAATTATTTATAACTGGATAATCGGTAATAATTTCGAGCTCACCTTTGTCAAGAGATTCTATTGTTCCTGGTGTATAGTTTAGAAATACGTCATTGTTTTCAGGTATTGTATTTGTAAGATAATAAACCATAGTTTCTGGTTCACCTTCTTTTATTTGAAAGTAAACAATTGGGTTATCTTCTTTATTGGGATATTCAACATTAATGCTGAAACCAGCAGGAGCCGTTTGATTTCCGAGAGTCATTTCTTTATCGAAAGTAACTTCAATTGTTAAACCATCTTCTAAAACAGTTGCAGACAGTATTGTTGGTGCTATTTGATAATCAGTAGCAATAAAAATTTTAGTTGCAAAAGTTTCCTGCTCTCTATACATAACAATATCACCCATGTTTACACTATATGCAGCAAAAAGTCCCGTAAAAAAATAATTATCATTATAAATATCAATAAAAAGACCTTCATTACCACCAGCATTTGGGTCGTTGTTTACAGCTTGGTCTGCCCATAAAGCAATAGGTTCGTTACCCGAAATGCCATATTTAACAATAAAACTTGATTTGGCATTATACTCCCAAAACTCATCAGCTAATGAGATATTATTTCCAAAATCAATTTCTTTTTGATAATAACCTACAAGATAGGCATTTCCATTTTGGTCGAGTTTGAAAGAAGTGGCACTTGCAGGTTTAGAGTCGCCACCATAATTGCATTCAATTAGTTCTCCCCATTGAAATTCTAAATTTGCATTGTATTTTGCAAAATATCCAAACCTATGATCGTAAGAAGAGTTTACAATATTGTTATCATCAAAATAAATGTCTCCTTTTACAGCTTCATCGGCAATATAAATATTATTGTTGTTATCGCAGTCGATAGAATTATAAGTTCCTATCCCGTAAATGCCAGTGCTTCCTATTGTAATTGCTTCTGTAAAAACTCCTTCGGGTGTGCATTTGGCAATATATCTGTCATAATTTCCACCAGGAGTTTCATTAATTGTAATATCTCCGAAAACTGCAAAATTCTGAAATTTTCCAAATATGTAGTAATTATTATCGCTGTCAGTAGTAATACCAAAAGCATATTCATCGTTGGCACCTCCGCCTTGTATTACCGAAACAAAATCTCCATTATTTTGATTGTATTTTGCAATAAAAACATCTTCTTGGTCTGTGCCTCCCTGGCATGCTGTAATTGAATTTGTTCCTCCGTCAAAAGAAATAGTTTCATCGAAACAACCAACGACTAATACATTTCCTTCTTGGTCGATAGTAATATCATTACCTTCTGAATAATCTGCTCCTGCTCCCGGTGTAATTCCTTTTGCCCACTCTGTAACACCGTTTGCATTAATTCTTGCAACAAACATTGTGCTTTGTTCTAAACCAGTTGATAATGTTATATCGTTGCCAAAATTTAAAGATTTTACATACCTTCCTGTAATATAAACATTATCATTTTCATCAACTACAAGTGCATAAGATAAATCTTTATCGTAAAAAGTGCTTGGTATGGTTTCATCAACACTAATATCAATATGCCATAAATAATTCCCGTTTATGTCGTATTTTATCAAAAAAGAATTGCCCATACCCTCAGGAACAGATTCTGTTAAGAAGCCATCACCTGCTAATGTGCCACCATAACCACCTGTTAAATAGCAATTACCTTGGCTGTCCATTTCAAAATCAAATACTCCTACACCAACTGCATAACCCTTGTGTATTCCAAATTCTGCTACCCTTGCCCACTCAGGCGTTTCTTGTGCTTTTACTGTTTGTATTGTAAAAAGAAAAGCTACGAGAAGAAAAATTGAAAACGTGTTTAATTGTTTCATGATTATTTTATTTTTTAATAATTGAGTCCACTCCGAAAAGTCATTATACCCCTGCCAAACCTATCGGTTTGCATCCTAAAGGGGACTTTGAGAACTATCTGGTTTTTAAAGCTTTCCCTTCAGGGATTAAGGGTAAAAAAGCTTTAAAAATCAGATAGTTCGACTTTTCGGAGTAGTCTCATAGTTATACTATTGAATTATTAGTTTTTCAGTATAAATACCAGTTTCTGTTTGAATGTTTATGAAATATATTCCCTTGGGTTGATTTTCTAAATTGATTATTGTTGATTGATTATTGACACTTCGACTATGCTCAGTGCAAGTTATTGAAAAATGTTTAATTGTTTTTCCTGTAATGTTAGTTATTGAAACGCCAGCAGGTCTTAAAGACCCTGCTGGGGTTTGCAGGGTAAAAATTCCGTTTGAAGGGTTTGGGTAAATTGTGAAGTTGCTATTTTTAGAAATATTATTAATACTTACATTTTCAACATATTGCATTACAGTTGATTTTTTGTGTGTATCATATTCTCCAAAAACGACAAAAGAAGCATTATTTTTCACAGCCAAATTTACAGCAGAGGTGCTTTCATTAAAAATAGATTGTTCTCCTAAATATGACCAAGTTTCACCTTCAAGTTTTTTAACATGTAACGCAACAGCTCCACCGTCAGTTTCATTGTAAAGTGCGTATGGTGTTCCCGATGAATTTAATTCAAGTATAATTTGACCTCCGGTATTAGCATCATTAATTATTACAGATGTCCATTGGTCATCAATAAAAGAATAAACTCTTGCAACGGAGTTAGTCCCAATTAATTCTGTTACACCAATTCGCGGAATATTATTGTCAATTACTATTGATGTAAATTTGTCGGAGAAATCTATATTATCGGCAGATATGTCTTGTCCAATAAGTTCCCATGAATTTGTTCCTACATCATACATTTTTACTTCCAGAAGGCAATCATTTGTTAATTGACTACCGTAAGCAGCCCAAATATTATTTGAATCATCGGCAGTAATTGAAAGATTATACGCACCATACTCGTCAGTAATTGGTGTATTTGCAAGTGTTTTCCATGTTCCATCTTCGGTGTATTTTTTCACAAATTGCCTTGTGTTTGTGTTATATAAATCACTATAAGCAATATATGGAGTTCCTGTTTTATCTAAACAAAAAGCAGTATTAGTTATATATAAATCTCCTGAAACTTGAAACTCTCCTATTGTTTCCCATTCATCTAAATCATTATTGTATTTTTTTACATAATTATTGTAATAATCCGATGATTGAATATCTCTATAAGCAATATATATATTATCTTGGTCGTCAATTTCGATATATGGTTCGCAAGCACACCAACAATCGGGGCAATCTGATGTTATGTCTTCTTGCCCGACTGTTTCCCATGCTGTTCCATTGTATTTCATTATTCTTGCCGTGTTATTTGAAACACCTATTGTGGTAGTTGTATAAAAAACATAAGGAGTTCCTTGTGAGTTTATGGCAATATCCTGATGTTTTAACTTGTCGTGCGAAAAGCCAGAACTACCTACTTGCTCCCACTGTGCTTTTGTTGCTGTAAAAGCAAATGTTATAATTGATATTAAAAGTATTGTTTTTTTCATGTTCTTTAAATTTTAATTAATTCCAAAGTGTAGAAATCTAAAACTCTACACTTTGGAATTTTTAAATAATGAGTCCACTCCGAAAAGTCATTATACCCCTAAATCCC
>JAOZLS010000324.1 GCA_029934705.1 Bacteroidales bacterium
TTGGTATTAACTTTAGTTTTTAAATATTTCTTAGATATATTTTCAATAAAATTTGTTTAAATTTACAGGGTTTATTTACTTTGTACTTTGTAATAATAAAAAAATAACAAATATATAAAATTATGAAAGCATTTCACGCTTACGACATCAGAGGAGTTTACAATCAAGATTTTAACAAAAATGACGTTTATAAAATAGGTTTTTTCCTACCCGAATTATTAAAAACTAAAAAAGTACTAGTTGGTAGAGATGTAAGGATTTCTTCACCCGAGATTTACGAATATTTATGCAAAGGCATAACAGATAATGGTGCAGACGTACACAATATTGGTCTTTCAACTACACCAATGGTATATTATTCAACTGCAAAGTTTAAATTTGATGCCTCGGTAATGATTACTGCATCGCATAATGCAAAGCAGTACAATGGTTTAAAAATATCAAGAGCTGATGCACTTCCAGTAGGTTACGATACAGGACTTAACGAATTGGAAAAAATGATGAACAATAATGAAATTGTTGTTTCTGAAAAAAAAGGAAAAATAGTTGAGCTTGAAGTAAAAGACAAATACATTGAATTTTTAAAAGGATATTTACCCGATGTTTCAAAATTAAATATTGCTATTGACTGCTCAAACGGAATGGCAGGGCTCTTAATAAAAGAACTTTTAGGTGAACATCCTACATATATTTTTGAAGAATTAGACGGAACATTCCCAAATCATGAAGCAAACCCTCTAGTTCCTGAAAATATTGTTGATTTACAAAAGCTTGTAAAAGAAAAAAAATCAGATATAGGAATTGTATTCGATGGTGATGCAGACCGTGTTATGTTTGTTGATGAAAACTCAAAATTTATTTCCCCAGACTTAATGATTGCAGTTTTAGCAGATTATTTTAAAGATGAAGAAGGAAAATTCCTACAAGATATAAGAACCTCAAAAGCTGTAGCTGAATATGTTGGCGATCGTTTTGAAATGAACATGTGGAGAGTGGGAAGAGCTTATGCAGCCTTAAAATTAAGAGAAATTGATGGAGTGTTTGGTGGCGAACTTGCTGGACATTACTATTTCAGAGATTTTTACTACTCAGACTCAGGATTAATGGCAGCACTTATTTTACTTGATGTTATTGCCGAAAAAAAAGAACAAGGAATATCTGTTTCGCAAATGATTTCTAAAATTGAAGTTTATGAAAATTCAGGTGAAATAAATTTTAAAATAGAACAAAAACTTGAAGCAATGAATGCGGTTAAAGACTTTTTTGTAAACAGCGAAAAGCCAAGTGCATTCTACGACTTTGACGGTTACAGAATAGAATATCCAGATTGGTGGTTAAGTATTAGACCATCGAATACAGAACCATATTTAAGACTTTTAGTTGAAGCAAAATCAAATGATTTGCTTTCGGATAAATTAAAGCAGATTAAAAATATAATAAATAGTTTTAACTAAAAAACAGTTTAGAACTATAAACTTAGAAATTAAGAAAAATGATGTTATTTGTATATATCGCAGGCTTATTGGTCGTCTTTTATTTATTAGCACGAATTGTTGACGATTATTTTATTGAATCGCTTGATAAACTTGCAAAAAGGCTAAAAATGTCATCCGATGCAGCTGGAGCTACATTAATGGCTGTCGGTTCTAGTGCTCCCGAACTTTTTGTTGCAATTTTTGCAGTTTTTCATCCTGATGGAAACCACGAAGCAATTGCAGTTGGTAACATTGTAGGTTCAGCACTTTTTAATATATTGGCAATTACAGGTGCCGCTGCCGTAGTTAGAAAAGCCTTAATTGCTTGGCAACCTGTGGTTAGAGATTTAGTTTTTTATCTGTTTTCTATCCTATTACTATTATACGTTTTTATTGATAGTAATTTTACAATGCTTGATGCAATATTATTTATAGGACTTTATGTTGTATATGTTGTAGTTGTTATTTATTGGCGAAGAATGGTTAAATATACCGACCCCAATGAAGAAATAATTGAAGAGGAAGAAGAAGAGGAAAACAAAAAGAAAACAGGACTTATTGGTTTTTTAACTCGTCCTATGGATTTAGTTCTAAAATTTATTTTCCCTCCAGCTAAATATTATGTAGCTGTGTTTTTTCTTTCAATATTTATAATTGCAGCATTAAGCTGGGTAATGGTTGAAAGTGCTGTTCAAATTGCTGGAATATTGCATATTTCAGAAGCTATAATTGCAGTTACAATACTTGCCGCTGGTACTTCAGTTCCTGATTTACTTTCATCAATGATTGTTTCAAAACAGGGGCGTGGTGGTATGGCTATTAGCAATGCTATTGGTTCTAATATCTTTGATATTTTAATTGGTTTAGGACTTCCATTCTTGCTAATAATTTTTATGACTGGAGGAGATATTGATATGCAAATAGGAAGCTTAGAAAGATCTGTTGAATTTTTATTAGCATCGGTTGTTGTTTTATTTGGGCTTTTTATTGTAAACAAATGGATTGCGGGCAAAAAAATGGGAATGTTTTTAATTCTACTTTATGCTGCATATTTGGGCTACGCTGTTCTTACTATAAGTTAGTTAAATATAAAATATATAAAACAGGCTGTTTACAATTTAAACAGCCTGTTTTATATTCAACTTAAATTTTTATTCTAAAAACACCAGTTTTACAAATAACTATACTTTTTTAGGGTCAGAACCTGGAGTATTATCATCTGCAAAGTATTTTTCTTTAAAGAAATTATCATATTCATCGGCATAAGAGCCTATTCTATTCATTTGAGCTAATATTTCGCGTTCTTCTATTCCTTCAAGTTCTCTAATAGTTTTAATGTATATGCCGTTGTTGAATTTTGTCATACCCACACCATATAAGTTGTTGTTTATTTCAAGAACTTCTTGATAAAAAGCAAGTGTTTTTGTTTTTGGAATAGCAGATACTGGAGCCATACATTGGAAATATCCGTGCTCTTTTATTATAAACACATCAATCCAAACACTTGCAGAACCTTTTTTTAAGTTCCATTGTCCAACTTTTTTATCTCTACATTTTATGGGATCAACTCCAATTTGTGAAATGCAATTTTCAACCATTGCATAATATTTGTGTAAATTCATAGCTTTTTTTTAGTTTATATTTTGTGTAAGTTATGAAAAAAAATAATAATACCAATTTGTTATAATCGTAATTTAGTATAAGATGTAAAATTAAGTTTTGCACGACAAATTGCTATGAGTAATTCTTTTATATAAATAAGAAATATTTATAATGGAAAGTTTTTTTATCTTTATCAAAAATCAAATAATATATAATGAAATCAAAAAAAAATGTAGTCAGTTATACTATAATATTAGTAGTATTAATAATTGTTAATTCATGTTCAACAAATAATTTAACAGAAATAGATTTGAATAATAAAGGAATTCCTGTTACAATAATAGTACCCCAAGGTTGTGAAATAACTGAAGGTATAGCAAATGAAGAGGAGGATGAAATGAGCTTTTTAAACTATGTAATAAAAAAAGATAATTTTATTTTAGATGTATTTATGCCAGAGCAGGATTTGCAAGGCGATTTGTCCGATTATGTTAGGCGTGCATCTCAATTAGCAAAAGAAGAAGTTGGTTTTGTAGAGTTTGTAAAAACCGATGAGGCTGGTTTTATTTATAAATTAAAAACCGAAGAGGGCTTTGGTTATAATTTTAGTTATACAATAATAAAAAATAATAGAGCTATTGAGTTTTTGGCAGGACTTAATTTTTCGGACTATACTCTTACGCAAATAGAAAAATTATACGAAGCAGCAAAAACAGCAAAATAAATTAGCACTTAGTACTAATTGTTGCCGTTACTTACATGTTTTGGCAAGGTTGTATTAGTCAGTATTTTACATGTAAGAAATATATAATTAATTTAACACAAGTACTTATGAGAATACTTATTTTATGCACAGGCAATTCGTGCAGAAGCCAGATGGCAGAGTTTTTTATAAAAGAAAAATATCCTAATCACGATGTTTTTTCTGCAGGAACAGAGCCATCAGTAGAGGTTCATCCAAAAGCAATTTTAGTAATGAAAGAAAAAGGGATAGATATTTCCAAAGGCTACCCCAAAGCTGTTACAGAATTTATAAACACTGATTTTGATTATGTAATTACAGTTTGTGGAGGTGCAAAAGAGAGCTGCCCTGCATTTACAGGAAATGTAAAGAATAATATTCACATAGGTTTTGATGATCCTGCAGATGCAACAGGAACAGAGCAAGAAATTTTATCCGTTTTTAGAAGAGTTAGAAACGAAATTGATACTGAATTTTCAAATTTTGATAAATTTTAATAAAATAATGTGAATTTTTTTGTAAACAAATGTACTGTTTTAAAAAGAAGCAAAGTCATTAATCTTACACAATTTGTATCAAAATTAGACCTGTATTCGTCCGCATGACAATGTAAGGTTAATTTAGCACGGCAAGTTTAAGCAAAATTGCCGTGGGTTTTCTTCTTCTTTATATATATAATGCAAACCATTTTTAACACGGTTGTTTAAAACATCATAAAATAATCCGTGGCTTTAGTTTAAAATGTTGTTGGTCGATAAGTATTGCCCAAATGAGGTGTTTTTACCTTGCTTCTTCTCAAAATTTCAGGTGAAAACACCTGAAATAGGCAAAGAAACATCGCCATTTTAAACTAAAGTCTAATCCGTAACCCGTAATTTGTAACCCATTACTCTTTCACCCACTTACCACTTTCAATAAGCTTGTTGTTGTTAATATACTTATAAATATAAGTGCCACTAAGTAAATTGCTTGTGTTAATTTGTGTAATAGAAGAAGTTACTTCCTGTTGCAAAACTAGCTTGCCAGTAATATCATAAATATAAAATACCCCACCAAGTTGCTGTACTGCTGTGCGTACTTGCATGTTTTCATTTCCTGGGTTTGGGTAAATTATTAGTTCGT
>JAOZLS010000325.1 GCA_029934705.1 Bacteroidales bacterium
ACCAATGGGGTGGCTTGGTGGAACTCATGTTTCTATATGATGTAATCATAAACAGTATTTTAGTTTTTTTTAAAAATATAAATAAATATTACTGCCTAAACCAAACCTCCATCCGTCTTGTAAATGTATATACAAATACTATAATTTACTAATAAATTTTTAAACATTTTGTAAAAGACTGTAAATCAGTCACAAACAATCACCTATACTATTCGTCCAAAAACACTAAAAGTTCGTTAAAACGTTTAAAAACAGGCAAATATAGCATTTGATAATATTTACTGGAGAAAATAGCTATATTTTATTAATATATAGCTGTTTTTATGCTTTAAACGCTGTAAAAACATCTAATTTACAGTATATTAGACTCAATATAGGCTTTAGTTTAAATTGTCGTTGGTCGATATAAATTGCCTAAGTGAGGTGTTTTCACCTCGCTTCTTCTCAAAATTTCAGGTAAAAACACCTGAAATAGGCAAAATAACATCGCCATTTTAAACTAAAGCCTATATAAATTGTATTTAAACTTTTGACTTATTTATTAATTTAAACTTTTGACTTATTTATTAATTTAAAATTTAGATAACACTAACACCTATAAATTTTTCTTATCATAGCTTTGTAGCTCAAAAATAATATCGTCAATATTCTGGGTTAAAGGATTAAACCTGTGATATGCTTTTTCATAAAAAACTCTTCTTTTTTCAAAGGTCGTTTTAATATAATTTACTAGGTCTTCTTTTTCTAGTTTATCTGTTAAAGGTCTTTTTCGCTTTGTTTTAGCAATTCTAAGGGCAAGTGTTTCCTGTGTTGCAACAACATATAAACTAACTGCTCTTTTATTAATAACATCCATATTATCATAAAAACACGGTAAGCCTCCTCCTGTTGATATAATAATATTATCTACATTCAAAATTTCATCTAACACAATATTCTCAAGTTTACGGAAACCATCCTCTCCTACCGAATTAAAAATTGAAGGTATGGTCATTTTAAATTTACTTTCAATATAGGCATCGCTATCAATAAACTTTAGATTTAGTTTTTCTGATAGCTCAAGTCCTAAAGTTGTTTTTCCAGAAGCTGGCATTCCAACCAAAACAATACGCATAGTTTTAAATACTTATTTTATCGCCATAAAAAACATTCTTGCTAAGTAATACAGCAATATTTAAGGCATTCCTATCAATATTATAGGTTTCACCTCTTTCATCGGCCCAGTCTAAAAAGGCTATAGTATCTAAATTTGCTACTAACTCATGCCCTGTCATTGGGCAACCTCCAACGTTTCCATATACTGTATCAAAACTACGGCAACCTGCCATAAAAGCCGATTCTACTTTTTCAAGTACTGTATCGCTTTTTGAGTGTAAATGAAAATTAAATTCTAAATCGGGAAATTCTTCAATTATTGAGCTAAAAACATAACTAACATTATGCGATGTACTGGATGCCGATGTATCGGCCAATGGAATATATTTTAAGCCTAAGCCTTTTAAATAATTTATCCATTTAATAAGAATTTCTATGCTCCACTCATCATTATATGGGTTTCCAAAAGCTGCCGAAAGCGAAATTAGTGCTTGCTTACCAGATTTTACTGAAATATTCATAATTTCATCAATATCCTGCATTGAGCGTGCATGGTTTACATTCAAATTTTTAATTTGAAATTTTTCTGAAATCGAAAGTGGATAATTTATATAATCTACACAATCATAATATGCTAACTCTTTTGCATATCGTGAATTTGCAACCAAAACAGATATTTTTGAATTGCCAACTGAATTATTATCCAAACTTTTTAGAATATCTCGTGTATCCGCCATTTGCGGTACTGCTTTGGGCGAAACAAAGCTCCCTACATCAATTACATCAAACTTACATTTCTGTAATGCCTCTATGTATTTAATTTTTTCTGTTGTAGCAATCAAACCTTTCATAGCTTGCATTGCGTCTCGTGGTGATTCTGTAATTTTTAGCATAACTTTTTTATATTTATAAACAGTCGGTCTATAAGCCGGATTCTGTTCCTGAAAATAAATTCAGGATTCTGTCATTTATCTACGCTGTAACTCACATTACAACTTTAGCTTCCTACCCCCCAACATTGGACGAGTAGCCCTTAGATGTTGGTATATGTGGAATTGCAACACGCAAGACAAACGGCTGCTGTAATTACTTACAACACCGGTGAGCTCTTACCTCACCTTTTCACCCTTACCTAAAAACAAGTTTTAGGCGGTTATTTTCTGTTCCATTACTATACCTTCGCAAGTATCTTCCTATTAAGAAGTACGTTACTCTTTGTTGTCCAGACTTTCCTCTCTTCTTAAAAAAGAACAGCGACAGAACAACCGACTGTTATACAAATATAAGTTAGAAATTTTAATTTGTGCCTTTGATTATCATATTTTTTTTACGAAATTTGTATCAACAAATTAAAAGCCTATATATTATGGATAATTTTACAATATTAAACATTGAGAGTGTAAACTCAACTAATAATTTCGCAAAGGAATATATAAAAACTCTAACTACGAAAAAAAATGTTTGTATTAATGCACACGAACAATTTTCGGGTAAAGGACAACGTGAAAACACGTGGCTTTCAGAGAAAAGAAAAAATTTAAGTTTTTCATTAATTCATTTTCCTAAAAACGTTTTACCTACCGAGCAGTTTATTATTTCTAAAGCTGTTTCGGTTGCCATAATTTCTGTTTTTACGCAGTTTTCAAATAATTTTAAAATTAAATGGCCTAACGATATTTATTTTAACAAGAAGAAAATTGGTGGTATTCTTATTGAAAATTCTATTTCGGGTAAAAATATACAATCATCTATAATTGGAATTGGTTTAAATATTAATCAATTAAGTTTTGATAAAATCTTACCTAATCCTATTTCTTTAGTAAATATAATTAATACTGAAACTAATTTGGAGGATTTACTAAAAGAGCTTTTAGTTGAAATTAAAATACAACTTGATAATGTAAACAACAAAAACCATGTTTACATTAATTCATTATATTTAAAAAACTTACATCAAATAAACAAGTTTGAATTTTATAAAAAAGGCGATAATATATTTAAAGGTAAAATAATTGGAACAGAAAAATCGGGTTTATTAATTATGGAACTCGAAAATGGAGACATAAAAAAATACGACTTCAAAGAAATCGTATTTTTATAGTGCTTTTTTATTGAATTCTGTTTTATTCCAAAAAGTGTGATTTGTTAAATTATTAAAATATTACATTATAGTCTAACATTTCTATAAAAGAGCCGTAGCCTGAGCGAAGTCGAAGGCGGATTTGTGTCAAGTTAGGACTGTGCAAACAGCTAACCCGACTTCGACTACGCTCAGTCTCCTGTCTTTCTTTTATTATCACTATATTTAAAAATAGAACTTTGAATTACTTAGTTTTCTGTATTGTCAACTATAATAAAAACATCTTCGTTATCTTTTTTAAGGTAATATTTTTCTCGTGCAAATTTCTCTACACTCTCAGGATCTGATTTCAATAATTCTAATTTTTCTCTATTATCAATCGTTTTTTGTTTGTAATATTCAAGTTCTGTTCTCAAATTTTTAACATCCTGCTTTAGGCTTTTTTTATATAGTAAACCTGTAGCATCAAAAAACACAATCCATACTGCAAATATAACTGTTGCTACATAATATTTATATTTTACAATAAATTTAGCAACAGCTTTTACTTTTTCAACAATAATATTTTTATTTATTTCAACAGACATCACTCCTAGTTATTTCCTAAAATTAAAGGCATGCCGTCTTTTCCACTTCCTATAATTACAACTTTAGAGTTATCAGATTTTGAAAGTTCTAAAGTTGCTTCAATTCCACGCATTTTAAGAAGTGCTGGTGTTAAAGAACTGTTAATTATCTTATTTGCTCTTGCCTCTCCTTCTGCTGCAATTTTTTTTCTTTCGGCTTCACTTTTTTCTTTATTTAACTTATACTTATATGCTAAAGCCTCTTGTTGTTGCTGTAATTTGCTTTCAATAGCATTTTTAATTTGAGGTGGTAACTTAATCGACCTTATTAATAATGCAGTCATGTGAATATTATTTTGAGGCATTTTTAAAACAGCTTCTGTTTCATTAATAATTGCTGTTTCAACTTCGGCTCTTTTAGTCGAATAAATTTCTTCGGCTGTAAAACGCCCCATTACTTGCCTTACTGTTGATCTTACTTCTGGAACTACTAATTGTTGAATATAATTTGTACCAAATTTCTCATGTAATTCACCAATTTTTGCAAATAAAGGGAAAAATCTAACTGATATTTCAACATGAATAGATAAACCATTTTTATCTAAAACATCCATTGTTTCGTCAACTTTCTGCTCTCTTACATCATAAACAATCATCTCATTCCATGGTGCTACAACCTGAAATCCAGCATCATATACATGCTCTTTATCTAGTCCACCACTAAACTTTCTAAAAATAATTCCTTTTTGTCCTGGTTTTAATGTTACAAATATCATACTTGAAAAAACAATAAGCACAATTGCTATTGCTCCAACTAAAACTAATATTGACTTTAATTTACCTTCCATAATTTATACTGTTAATTTAAAATTTCTAATTGATTTTCGACAAATTTACAATATTCTAAATAATAAATCAAAAAAACCGAACAAATACGACGAAAATAAAATTAAAACAACAATTAAAACCCACCTTAAATGCTTTGATCCGTATTTTACGGCATAGGTAGAAGCGACTAAACCACCAATGGTATTGCCTATTGCAGAGATTAAACCAATGGCATAATCTATTTGACCATTTATTATAAAAATAAATAATGCAAAAGGTGTATAAACAAAAACTATAAAAACTTTTAAACTATTAGCTCTTAATAAATCGTAGCCTGAAACT
>JAOZLS010000326.1 GCA_029934705.1 Bacteroidales bacterium
TTATCACTTTACCTGAAACATCTGTTACTAATATTCTGCCTTTAACATTTTCGCCTAAAATATTAACATTTACAATTCCACTTGTTGGATTTGGAAAAATATTAATATTGCTGTTTTCAGGTTCAAACACAGATAATCCTGACGATTTTATATCTAAAAGATAACTTTCTGTTACTTGCTCTCCAAATAAATCGGTGGCAGTAACATTAATCGTCAATAATTTTACTTCAGTCGGCACCCCATAAATAAAACCGGTTTCTTCATTAAAATTAATCCATGAATTTGAAATTAATTCGCCTTCAACAGATAAACTAATAGTTAAGTTGTCGCCAAAATTTTCATCTGAAAATAAATTTATTGGTAAATAATACTCATAAGCCTCATCAACAACCGTTTCTTGATTTGGAATTTCGATATTTGAAATTGGTGCAATATTTTTTTGTAGATGTAAATAAAATCTGTTGTTATTTGTTTCAGCTGTTTGATTAAAAATATAATTTGGAGTATTGTGCATATCAACATTAATCTCTAAATTTCTATCGTCGAGCCAAACATGAGTATTTTCAAAATTATTTTCGATAATATTTATAGAATATTCTCCACTTTCGCCAATATAAACACCCAAAGGTATCGTTTTTTGTTTTGTAAATTCAGGAATAGAATTTATTGCAAAATAATTGTCGTTAGCTTGTGTTCTGGAGTAAAGCTGAGGTTTGGAATTATCCATTGCGAATAATTTATAGGCATCATAAGCTCCGTCATGTTCCAGTGTTACTTGAGATTCTATTGGCAAAGTTCTAATAGCTGTTTCATCTGTGTAGCCATCTTTTTCAATTTCTAATTTAATTAAATTAGGTACAACAGAATTTTCACCTTTCCAAAACACTTGTGAATTATGTTCTCTATCTGTATTCTGTAACGAGAAAGTTGATGAACCAGCAGCTGATTTTTTCACCATAAAGCCTTGCCCTGAAGGTATATATTTTGAACCACTATTTACTGTTATTCCTATTGAAGAATAATTATCGGTTCCATAATATGCATATTTATCTGTTCCATCGTCATAACAATACACTACGTTTTCTATATCAGTTTTTGTAACCTTATCCCAATTTATTGCCGAAGCATAGGGATTTCCGATAAGATTCCAACCGTCGTAATAAGTCCAATCGTTTACACAGCCATTACCTATTGTAGAGCTGTGAGTATTATATGTAATTGTAAAATCTTTTTGTCCTACAAACAAATCACCACCAGTCTGCGATATCGTCCTTGTTGCTTCTTGATAGCGGTTATAAATATATCCTTTTACTGTTGAAAGATTTGTACTTGCCACTTCCGATGTCCAACCTGATGTTTCGTAAATATCCGTCGCATCCCAATAATCTTCAGTTGCTTCGTTATAAGAATATAAATTTGGATTAGTTTGTGCTCCTTCCGATGTATAAGTTGCTGTTGTAATTGCACTTAATGGAGGAAACATATAATGCCAATTGTCTCCTGTAATATGTCTTTCTACTGTTGCAGTAACAGCATTATTTTGAATTAAAGAGCCAGTGCCTGCTGCATCAGATTTCAAGACTAAACCAGTTGCTCCTGGGGTATTAGTAATTGTTCCTTGAACTGTAAGTGCTTTATTTGCTAATATTTCCAGAACAGCCACTGATTCTATTGAAACATTACCATTACTAGAGCTATTAGAGCAAATAACTGGAGTTGCATTATCAGAATTAATTTGAAGAATTCCTTCTCTTAAAATCATATCACCATTTATCTGTACTGTATTTAGAAGAACATTATCTGTGACATCCGTTTTTTCAAGATAAAAATTAAAAATATTTGCAGGTAAAGCATTACCTACAACCTGTGGCGATGCAGTTCCTGTTAAACCATAACTTGCAGCTGTATTAAATAATCTTGTTGCTGTTCTAATGTTACCTGTTAATCCACTAGTAACAATTCCATCTACTGATGCATATTTTAATGTAGCCCCAGCTTTTAACTCGAAAGTACCATTACCTCCAATATAAAATAAAGCACCAATCGTAAAACATGCAGGACTGTTTACATTCATTACTCCATCAACATTAAAATTTGCACCAGTAACAACATTTGCTTCTTGATAACTAACATTTGCAGCATCAGCATTAATTTCAATATTATTATACGTAATAGTTCCCTTTGATCCATCAACACCTCTAATTGAGTGAGTTTGCGTTGCATCTGTTCCGTATAATTCAACTGTTCCACCAAAAAGATAATATTCTCCAGAAAGTTGTGGTAAAGTTTCGTTTAATTTACTCATTTTAAATAATGAATTATCCTCCATAAGTAAATCTGCGGAACCACTAAATTCTCTATTTTCAACATCTAACTCTGTATTATCTTCATAAATATAAACTTCACCATTTAATGAACTTATAGGAAGTGATGAACTCAACCTTTTATCGCCTCCTCCAGAAAAAGTGAGACTATAATAATCTCTATTTCCTCTTAAAATTTGACCATAAATTGTTGCTCCATCATATTGTTCGTTGCTACTAAGTTCAATTTCGCCTGCAGTAATTGTATAATCACCTGACAAGCGGGGTATCAATTCAGACGAGCTTGATGATTTTAAAGGAATGATATATTTCCCGCCAGACATTATTAAACCACCTGTTCCTTCAATAATAAAATCATTAGCATCATCAATTTCTTTTAAAATTCCTATTTTAATATCTAAATAGCCACCTTCTGTACCAAGAGTTGTTCCGCTGGTTATATTTATTGAGTTTGTAACAGTTAATTCGGTTGTATTATCAACAAGTTCAACAATTATTCTTTTTCCTGTTGAAGAAGTTGAAATTGCATCGCCTGTAACTTGATTTGCTTTTCCTACATAATGAAAAATAGCAGTTTGATGAAAAGTTTTATCGGCTATTGGTAATTGTACATTTCCAGCATCGGCAGTTCCGGAAGAAATGCCTTCGGTATGTGTGATTATGAGTTTACTTCCCTGATTAGAAGCAAAAATATTTGTTCCCGTTGGTACTCCATCATCTGTAATTAGCAAAGGTGTAATATTATCATCTGCCCATGCAAAATGTAGAGTACCGTCATCTTCTACTATAAATTTTGAAGTATTATCCAATACTAAATTATTTGTTTGTAATTGCACAATAGCTCCGCCTTTTACAAAAGCAGGAATTTTATCAAATTTCAACTCCGTATTTAAAAATTGAGTTGTTGTTCCAGTAAAATTAAAAGAAGTTGTAGCATAAGAATCCTCATTTGAATTTATTAAACCTGAAGAAGAACCCGAAGTTATTGATAAATTCCCTTTAAGATTAACTGTTGTAGTAATATCTTCAGCATAAGCAGCATTATTAAGATTTGTAGAACCTCCTGTTAATGACATATTTCCATTAATAGTACATACTAATGTTTGATTATCCAAGGTAGGTGTAATAAATCTAAAATCACCACCAGTTTGAATAAAATTGCCTTCTATTGTAAAAGTAGAGTTTCCATTTCTCATTAATTTAATGTTTTCTGTGCCAGTTCCGTTAATAATTAATTCTCCACCTATTCCAGATGTAATACCTATTGCACCACAAATATTTATGTATTCATTTGTAATACTTGTAAATTTAAGATTATTATGACATAGATTTTTATTTATTGCACTACCGTTATTAATAAGATTCCAATATGGTGCCGATGAGCCTGATAGTGTAACGTCAATTTCAATATTTCCAAAAGCTGCTTCGTAACTTGAGTATGTGTTGGAATAAACATTTGAACCATCGTATAAATCAACAGTAGCGTCCCATTTTAAAAATTTAAAGTTGGAATTTGGATGAAAACATTCTGTTCCCTGCCAAATAGAACTATTCGGATTAGAATAATCAAAGTTTAACTCTACATTTCCATTATCTTCTACTTCAAAAGTTCCTCCTGATGCAATTGTAAAACTTGCATTAATTTTTATTACTCCTCCACCTCTAATTATTAAAGAAGATAGTGTACCTTGATGATTATCAACAAATTCACCACCACCTTCTATTATCACATTGGCATTGTTACCAAAAGAGCCTCCAGAAGTAATTACATGCCCGTTTCTTATATAAATTGTATTTGATGTATTATAAGAAGGTGAATTATTTGTGTTCCAATTTGTTCCATCATAGCGTTCCCATATTGCAGGTGTTGCATTATTGCTAAGCCAATCGCCAGTTCCTGTTGTTCTATAGTCGCCAGACAAATATACTACAGGCAGTACATCAAAAGCATCACTTTCTATAGTTTCCGCTGTTCCCACCCAATCATCTTTATCTGTTGCAGTAATTCTGACATCAGTATCATCAGTTGAAAATTCAATAGTAGAAAATGTTGCTACCCCCAAAGCATCAATTGATTGCACTACTGGACTTCCTGTTAGAATAGCAGAACCCGTAGTTACAGTTATACTAATATCAGCAGTTTCTAGGTCTAACTCACGATTTCCGTTAACATCTGTAAATTCAACAGTTACAGAAGGACTAATGTTCGAGTTTACATAAACATCCGTTGGTTGTTGAATAAAACGTAATTCAGACGCATCAACTTCAATTCTGTTTCTATCACCTGTTGTACTTGAAACTACATCGGCAAAAGAACCAAAAGTTGATGATGTATTTGAACCTGCTGCTGTAACATTTGCATCGGTAATTGTAAATATTAATTGTTCATTGTCTGTCACATTTGTATAAAAAGACACTCGTAAAGTTAATGATTTTATGCCATCATCGGGTGCTATTGTATAATCGTTTGTTGTAGGTAAGTTTGTAAAAACAATATCAGAACCACTTATGCTAGTAGCATTTGCTATTTTTGCATTTCCATCAAATAAAGCAGCATCTCTAATATTTGCAATTCCTACAACC
>JAOZLS010000004.1 GCA_029934705.1 Bacteroidales bacterium
CTATAATAAATCTGAATATAAAACACACTTTGCGAAAGCAATTAAATAATTTCATTATCAAAAACTATTGATTTTAATATAATTTTATTGATTACAAAAAATCATAGCTGTGTACCAAAATGCGTGCCTTGTCAGATTTAAAAACGACTTGATTTAACGCAACAACTTGACTGCTAGATGACTTTTATTGCAATATAAGATGCGACCCCCTGCCCCCTTAAAAGGGGGAATTAAGACGTTTTATAAAATATAAGATTTCAAAATGAGTAAAACTTATTATAAAGAAAAAACCGATAATAAAATAATTCTTTACTTTTTTGTGAATCATTAATTTATAGAACTTTGCCAAAATTTTTCTATAAATAACTGTTTTTTCTTCTATATAATTGTTAAAATTATTTATAATTTTTCATTCTTTTCTTTTATAACATACATTTGCAAAAAAAAAACTTATGAACTATATAAAAATATTTTTTGCAATATTAGTATTCACTCTAATAAGCAAAACAACATTTTCGGCAACAATTTCGGGTAAAATAACCGACTCGCAATTAAATAACTTATCGTTTGCTACAATTTATGTTAAAAATACAACTTATGGCGTATCGGCAGATTATAATGGAAATTATTTTATTGAACTAAAAGCTGGAACCTACACTTTAATATACAGCTTTTTAGGTTATCAACCAGTGGAGAAAATTGTTACTATTAAAGAAAAGGAAAAATTAATATTGGATGCTTCTCTTACAAAACTAGATGTGCAAATAACTGAAATACAAGTTGTATCGGACAGAAAAAAACTAGGTAAAATTATTATTGATAAAGCCCGAAAAAACAGACGAACTTATCTTACTAGCGTAAATAATTATAAATGCAAATCGTATATAAAAACATCTATTGAAAATGAATATCGAAAAAATATAATAGATAGTTTAAAAACGAGCAAAGACTTAAACTCATATTTAAAAAAAGAAAAACTTAATTTAGTTGAATATGTGGCAGAGACATACTATAAAAAGCCAAATAAATTTAAAGAAAATATTATTGCATATCATAACTATACCGAAGAAAAGCCACCAGGAATGGTTATGAGCGTTGGTGTAGAATATGGCGAACACGAAATTGCTCCTCAGCAACACCATTCGGAAGATCCTTACATTTTCTATAAAAACTCAACTAGTGGTAACTTTAATTTTTACAAAAACTTATTAAACTTTCCTGTATTATGCGAACAACCAATAGTTTCGCCAATTGCAGCTAACGCTCCCCTATTCTATCGCTATAATTTTGAATATTCGTTTATTCAAGATAGTGTTAAAATAAATAAAATTAATATTATCCCAAATAACAAAATTGATGCACTATTTTATGGTAGTATTTATATTGAAGACAGTACTTGGGCAGTTGTTTCGGTTGATTTATCGATAAATGAAAAAGCTCTAACTCTCTACCAAAATTTCAATATAATTCAAAATTATAATAAAATTGCCGATAGTATTTATTTACCTGTAAGAACCGATATTACATACACCATTAAAGGCGATGATGGCAAAATATTAGGAAATACAAAAATTATTAATGAAGATTATATAGTAAACAAAGAAATTGATGCAAAAATTTTTAGTAATGAAGTTATAACATACAAAGTTGATGCTTTTGATCAAGACTCAAGTTACTGGGAAAAGAACAGACCTATAACTCTAAAAACCAAAGAATTAAACTTCATACAAAAAAGTGATAGCATTCAAGAATATTATATTAGCGATGAATTTTTAGATAAACAAGACTCTATTTTTAACCGTATAAGTTTGTGGACTCCACTTTTTGGTATAGGGCACAGAAACCACTACACAGGAACCGAGATTTTTCTGGGCGGACTTATGGAACAGGTTGTTCCTTTTGGCGTTGGCGGTTATAGGCATAAACTTCCTTTAAGATTTAATAAGGATTTAAAAAATGGAATGTTCTGGGAAAATAAAATAAACATTGACTACGGCTTTGTTAATAAAGACTTAAAAGGGAAAGCTGGTATAGGTTTAACATATTTACCAAAGAAATTTGTACGAACATATATTGAAGTAGGCGATTATTACGACTTAATAAATAATTACGCATCGGTAGAACAGAGTTTTAGCCGAAGTAACTATGCTCGTAATAAAACATTTAATATTCGCCAAAGAATCGAAATATTTAATGGACTATTTGCCGAACTTGGTTTTACATACTCAAAACAAATTCCTATAACAGATATGCAGCTATCCGAATGGTCGAAAAAACTATTTGGTGAATTAAACGAACCTATTGATTTTGAAGAATATACAAAAACAGAATTTACATTAGAACTAAAATACAGAATTGGACAAAAATATATTATCAAAAAGAATAAAAAGATAATTATAGGAGACGATTTTCCTGAAATAAATTTTATTTACAAAAAGGGAATACCAAATTTGTTAGCTAGTGAAGTAAACTACGATTATTTTGAAATTGGAGCTAAAGATATAATGAAACTAGCAAGGTTTGGCGAATCGCGTTGGCAAATTAGGGCAGGAATTTTTACAAATAAAGAAAACTTACGTCTGCTTGAGCATAAATATTTTAGAGGTTCAGATTCATATTTTTTCTCAAATCCTGTAAATTCATTACAACTTTTAGATGTTACTTTTAATACAAATAATGAGTTTTTACAAGCAAATTATATACACCATTTTAATGGTACAATTTTAAATAAAGTTCCTTTATTCAAGTATTTAAAACTATCGTTAGCCGCAGGAGCAAGCACATTAAACATACCCGAGCAAAATTTTTATCATTTTGAAATGTTTGGTGGAATAGAAAAGGTTTTTAGAATAAAAAAGCAACTTTTTAGGTTTGGTGCTTATGCAGTAACAGCCGACAATACAATTTCGGCTGCTAATACTAGAATTAAAATTGGTATCAGCTTTTTTAATTCTTACACTAATAAATGGGGATTTTAAAATAAAATTAATTTATGTTTTTTATATCGTCAAGAATTTATTTTCTTTGCAAAATCTTAAAATTTAAAGAATGAAAAGTATTAAGTTAATTTCATTTATAATTTCATTTATTTTTATAAATACAGCTTTTTCAGCTGAAGGTATAATTAATAAAACAGATTGCAACCCTCAAGTCGTTAGTGACACATGTGATGTCATTTATTTTAAAAATGGTACGACTCAAAATGCAAAAATTATTGAAATTACAGAAACAGAAATTAAATATAAATATTGCAATAACCCTAATGGACCTTTAATAACTATTTTTAAACACAAAGTATATAAAATATCCTATAAAAATGGAGAATCAGAGTTTATTGAAACAACTAAAAATAAATTCGAAGCCTTATCAATTATTAGTTTTATAGCTGGTTTAGGTGGGCTTTTTTATTTTGGAATAATACTTGGTGTTGCTTCTATTATATTAGGAAAAATAGCGATTGATAAAACAAAAAAAAATTATAAAAGAGGTAGAAAATTAGCAATAGCTTCAATTATAATTGGTGCTATTGATATTATAGGTGTTATTGTCTTTTTTTTATAAAGATAAAATATTTGTCCTTTTTATAAACGTTATATTAATGTAAATAAATACTTAAGAGTAGTCTAAATAGTTGCAAAAAAACTATTAAGTTCTGCTTTATTTTTAAATGTTGTTACAGGAACATCTTCAAATTTTCTTCTATTTGAAGTTTCTGTTTTTCGAACAGCAGAAAACATTGCACTCACATTAATATTTGTATTTATAATATCGATATTCAAATTATTAGTTTTTGTAAACTTTATAAATTCATGAGCAAAAGACCTTGAAATAAAAGTAATTTTAGAAAAATCAAAAGTGATATCCTTGCCTTTTATACTAAAATCGACCTGATTTTTTAATATACTAATTGATTTCCGACTAGATATAAAAGCTGGATAATAGTCTTTTATGTTTATTATTTTTTTCATAAGAAAAACTTTTTTTTTGTATAAAGAGCTCTATAGAGTTTACAAGTTTACAACTATTAATATGAATATACAAAATTATTCTAAATATGAATATAATTTAAAATTATCTGGTATATTTTTTGGTATTCGTAATGCAAGCATTGTTCCTTTCCATTTAAACGAATTTTGTATATTTGTTATTGTTTCATTTTGAGATGTCCAAACATAAAAAGCTGAACCTGAAAATAAAAAATATTTTCCTTTTAACCCTTCAACTAACATACGGCGAGTAGTACTTATACCAAAACCTCTTTCTTTCATATCTTTTGTACTTCGTCCATTTATAGCATTTTGCATAGCTTTAATATCCGTATCAATCTCAGTAAACCCAAAATCTTTATATGTTTGAAGTATGCCCTTTCCTGTGTCAACAATACAAATATCCAAAAATCCTTTTTGTGGATAATTTTGAACCATAAGCCAACCATTATCAACATTAGCATGGTCAGTAATATTATCAATAGTTTCTGTTAACAAATAACTTAAAACAGAAACTATATTTCCTGTTAAATTCAACTGATTATTAAGAATCTTTGAAAAAACAGTTAACAATTGTTCTCTTTCTGTAGAAGAAACAGTTCTCGTAGGAATTACACATATAGGTAAATAAGTTTTAAATGAAAATGTTTTTAATTTATCTCTCCATAGGCTATTATTTAATGAGTTTAAACCTTCTGGAAAAAGCAGATAACTAAAATATTCTCGAATATTAGTATTTAATTCAATATTAACTTTTATACCTGATTGTTTCTTATAGTTAATTATACTTGCAACTGGTAATAAAAAAAAAGGAAATGCAAAATTTACTTCTTTTAAATCAAATATAAATTCATTTTCATTTTCTGCATTATTAATTTGTTGTAAAAAATCAGTAAGTACCCTAAAAGAAGCTCCCATACTATCATCTAAAGGTTGTTTAATCTTAATTGTTATCATCTATTTTTGCATATATATTTATAGCTTTTTCTACTTAAACCGCAACCTAAATTAAGCAATTATAAGCTTTATTCACTCTTAATTACTTTAACAACTTTTCCTTTTTCATAAATTTTTGTTGAAATTAATTTGCCTGATGCATCATATATAAAATGCTTACCTTCTTGTAAATAACCATTTAAAAAGTAACCATCTTTTTCAATTTTTCGTTGTCTATTATAGAAAGTATGATAACCATTACCATCAAAAACTCCGACATTAGTATCATTATTTTCACTGTTGTTAACTACACTATTTTCGCTATTATTAACAACATTAGCATCGTCAGTTTTAATTTGTTTTTGCTCATAAGTTTTAATAGAAGCTCCATCACATTGTCCGTTGGCAAAAACTTTTTCTGTTTTAACTTCGCCATTTTCATAGTACTCAGTAATAGTTCCAGATTCTTTTCCGCCCTTCCAATTTCCTTCTATTTTTACTTTACCATTTTTATGATAATATTTTTGTACACCACTACGTTCGCCATTTTCATTATACGACCAATCGTAAGAAACTTGTCCATTTTCGTAATACGACTTATATTTTCCTACCCATTTATTATGCTCCCAAATTCCTTCCTCAGAAATTTGTCCATTTTTATAATAAACTTTTGCAGGTCCTTTTTTCCTATTATTTTTATATGTTATTTCCGATTTTATTTTTCCTCCTTCAAAATAAAACTTCCAAATACCTTGTTTTAAACCATCAACATAATTACCATTACTGTTAATATTTACTGAATCCTTATTAATAAAAACCCAATATTTTTGCTTTAAATTATTTGCATCAGTAATATTAACAGTATCGCCTTTCCACAGTTTAAACGACTGGGAATAAAGGCTTAACGAAATGAAAATAAAGGCTATAAATAGTATGTTTTTTTTCACAGTTATATTTTTTATTTAAAAACTTATACGCTTTTTATATATTAAATGTTCCAACAACAATATTAATTGCATAATATTTTGACTTGTTCGGCTGCTAATAAATCGCCACGATTTGCTAATTCTTGATAATCGTTGCAAGCTTCTTTTATTTTTCCTTGCTTTCTATAACAATATGCTCTATAATTATATGCCGAGTTCATATTTGGGCTATTATTTATTACAAATGTTAAATCGCTTATTGCTTCATCGTATTTTTGTAATCTTTCGTAAGCTATTGCTCTATTATAGTATCCTGTAATAAAACCTTCTTTTATCGAAATCGCTTTATTATAATCAACTATTGCTTCATTATATAATTTTAAACCTGCTTTTGCTAAACCTTTATTTGAATATAATACTTCGGATGTATTATTCATTGATTCTGCTATATTAAAATCCTTTAAAGCTTCGTTAAAATCATTCATTTTACCTTTTATTATTCCTCTATTTATATAGAATAAATAATTGGTATTATCCATAGATATGGCAATATCCATATCGAGCAAAGCATTGGTAAAATACAATAATTCGGCTTTTGCATTTGCTCTATAATGATAGGCATCGGCCGATGTTTGATTAAATTTTATTGCATTTGTAAAATCTGAAATAGATAATTTTAGCAATATAGTATCACCTCTATTTTTTGATAATTCAAACCTGCTTACTCCCCTATTATAAAATGCACTAAAATAATCGGGTTTGCCGTTTATTGCATTTGTAAAATAATCAATTGCAGCTAATCGATGTTTTAAAGATAATTCATGCTCATTATTATCTGTTAATATTTTTGCTTCTTTTTCGTTATAACTTCCTAAATTATTCCAAGCTACTACAGATTTTGGAGACTTTTGAACAGTATCGGTCCACAAAGTAAGACTATTTTCCCAAGCAAAAGTTCTAAAATAAGTAAGCGTTCCAAGCATTACAATATATAAACCTAATACAATAAATGCAGTTTTTTTAAGTTCTGGCTTATTTTCAATTAATTTAACAACAAGTATTGCTATAAGAAGAAAAAAACCAATGGATGGGATATATGCATATCTATCGGCGTGCATTGCACTTCCTACAGGTATAAATTGTAAGAGTAAAATAATATTTATTATAAAAAAGCCAATTGTAAAAGCTATTTTTATATTTTTCTTTATAAAATAGAAGAATAAAAATACAATAGTTAGAGCTGGTATTAAATATAATGAAAAATAAGATGGTAAAGTTTTATGAATAATATCAGGATATGGGTTTATTGCCGATAAATTTATTGGTAAAATAAGTTGATGTACATAAGTTACAAAGGCATAAGCTGCAATTATTATCCTTTGGCCAAAGGTATAAGCTTCTTCAGAAACAATAGCTCCACTACCCTCTTGGGCATTTATTGCAATTAGTCCAAAATATACTGCTAATGCTAAAAATGGAATTTTCTCTAATAATAATTTTATATCTAATAAATTTCTTTGTCGTAAAAAATCTATTGCAAAAAGAGTTATTGCCAGCGAAACAGCCTGACCTTTAGACAGTAATGATAACACAAAAAGGAATAATGCTAAAATATAAAATTGAAGTTTTTTTGTATCAATATATCTAACATAACTTATTAGCGATATAATAAAAAACAAAGCATACAAAACATCTTTTCTTTCCGAAACCCATGCAACCGACTCAACATGAAGTGTATGCACTCCAAATAATAAGCCTGCTATTATAGCAATATTCAAATTATTAAAAAGAAAATATGCTAAAAAGAAAACTGCTATACTAACAAATATATGTAGTAAAATATTTATAAAATGAAAAATAAAAGGATTAAAACCTCCCTGTCCATCATCGCCAGCAATAGCATAATCAATTGAAAGACTAATCATTGCCAAAGGATGATAGTTTCCCATGTAATATGTATCGGTAGAAAAAAGTTCTTTTATATTTTCAGAAGATAAATCTTGTAAATACGGGTTTTCTTCTATGTAATGATTATCGTCCCAGGTTGTAAGTTGGTTATTAAATGCTTGATAATACGAGATTGTAGTTAAAAGCGTAATTATAAATATCCAAAAAATAAATATTTTAACAGAAGGCTTATCTTGCAAATTAAGACTATTTTTTAAACCTGAATTAATCTGCTTTTTTTTAGACTTACCAATAGTAGTAGTTATTTTATTATCTTTATTTTTTTGGCGTTTCATACAAAAACGGTTTTTCCTATTTTTTAATTTTAATATTTATACTCCATCATATAATGTTCTATATCAGCTTCAACAAATTTTTCGCCTTTTTTTTCGAAATTATGAGCTTCATAAAAACTAACAGCAGAAACTTGTGCATACATATATAATTTTTTCTTAGACAAAGTTAATTCCTCCAAAATATATCTTAATAAAACCGATGCTAAGGATTTTCCTCTAAACTTTTTTAAAGTTGCAAAACGTTCAAGCTTAACTCCTTCACTAGTTTCGCGCCAACGTGCAGTACAAACGGGCTTATCGTCATAATAAACTAAATAATGTACAGCTTCATCATCTAAGCCATCATATTCCAAAAATTTATCAACACCTTGTTCTTCTATAAAAACCTTATGCCTTATCCTAAAAGCATCTTTTAGTAATGCTGGTTTATCTTTGGTAAAACTTTCAATTCGTATTGTTAGCATAATTAAATTTTCAATAGTTTAAATAAATCCGTAAAGTTTATTTTATCCAAAATTTATAAAAAATCTTTTATCAATTCATTTGAATAATCCCATAATTTAGTTTGAATATCCTTATCATAACTAACAGGGTTACTTTGCATTGGTCGTCCGTTTTCTAAATATAAACCTGATGTATTATTTAAAACTTCGGATGTTCCTGCATAAAATAAATTTTGTACTCCCTGACTTAAAGGTCCTCCACCCGTCCAGGCAGAATTTAATAATTTGGTATCAATAACACCTGGATGCAAAGAGTTTACTGTTACAGGAAAGTCTGCAAAAACATCAGCCAACTTATTCGTAAATAAAATATTACATAATTTTGAAAGTGCGTAAGAAGAGTTACCATTATATGATTTTTCGCCTTGCAGGTTTTCAAAATCTATTGATGATGAGTGAATCATTGAACTAACATTAATAATTCGTGAGTTTTCATTATTTTTAAATAAATCCTGAATTTTTAATGTTAAAAGCTGTGCCGACAAATGATTTACTTGAAAACAAAGTTCATTATTATCCTCTGTTATAACTCTTTCATGCGAAAAAAGTCCAGCATTATTATAAAATAAATCTATTTTATCAAATTTAGAGTTTATTATGTTTGCCATTTCTACAACTTGCTTAAAAGAAGAAAAATCTGCTGTAACTCCAAATATTTTAGAATTACCAGTTTGCGAAATAATTTCACTTACAGTATTTGCAACTCTTGCTTTATCTCTTCCATGTACAATAACTGTTGCTTCTTTTTTAGCAAACTCTTTTGCTGTTGCTTTGCCTATTCCGTCGGTTGCTCCGGTTATTAATATTACTTTGTTCTGCATTATTTCTTTTTATGTAAACTAGTTATTATCAATTTAATCCATGTTATTCATGGCTTTTTAATATAATTTTAGTGTATCGAAATACCTTTATTCGGTAAAAATACAATTTTTAAAATATTCTTCTTACTTTTTTCATATAATTTAGATATTCGTTACCATACTGCTCTATACATGCTTTTTCTTCTTCCTTCATTATTAATATTGAATTTATAAAGTAAAAAACATTAAATATAAACAATATTATTGAATTTGAAGAAATTGAAATTCCTAAAAAAATTATAAAGAAACTTAAATAAATGGGATGCCTTGATATTCTGTAAATACCCGATGTTACGACTTTATCATATTCTGATATTGCAAAATAAAATATTGAAAGTGAATATGCTATAAATCCTAATAAAAAAATTGCTAAACCAATGTATAAAAATATTTTATTAGATGAATAAGGCAAAAACACTGGCAATAACATTAAAAACCAGTAAAATGTTTTATTTATTAGGGTTGAATATCTTAATTTTGGTTGATTTATAAACCGAGATAAATTATAACGTGGTATAAGTAAAACCATTACCGTTGATGATACTAAAACTAAAAGTGGTAACAACCACATATTTTGAAATGAAATACTAAAATTTGGTAATAAAAAATCCATTTAATTATTTCTTTAAATTTACTAATTACGAGCATAAAATAAATCTTCAATTATTTTATCTGAAATAAACTTACCTTTTTTCTCCAAAATTAATTTATTTGACGATAATGTTAAAAAATTTCCTGCTAAATATTTTTTTGCAGAATATAAACAAAAATCTGAGTACTTTTTTCCATAATTTTCTTTTATATAAGTAATATCGCTACCCCAAATTGTTCGTAATGACGTGATTATATAATCATTATAATTCATTCTATCATCAAGCTCTTCATTTTCATAAAAAAGTTGCCCCTCTCCTATCCTACTTATATATTTTTCGACATTTGAAATATTCCACTCTCTTTTTTTAATATTATACGAATGTGCAGATGGACCAAGTCCTAAATACTCTTTTTGTTGCCAATATGAAGAGTTATGACGCGAAAAGTAACCGCTTTTTGCTAAATTTGAAATCTCATAATGTATAAAATCTCGTTTAGCGGACTCTTCAATCAGCATTGTAAAGAACTCATTACTTTTATCCTCTTCTACTTCACTTAACTTCCCACTTTTTAGGAATTTATAAAATATTGTATTTTCCTCATAACTAAGATGATAAGCTGATAAATGTTGCATTTCTAAATCAAAAAAAATATTCATGTTTTTTTGCCACTTTTCACCAGTCATATTTGGTAATCCGTAAATTAAATCACCACTTATATTTGTAAATCCTTGGTTTTGAGCTTCTTTTACAGCATTAATAGCCTCACCAGCATTATGTCGCCTATTCATAAGCTTTAAATCGTCATCAAAAAATGATTGAATACCAATACTTAGTCTATTTACAGGTGTTTTTATTAAGTTTTGTAAATAATGCTTATTCAAATCGTCAGGATTTGCTTCAAAAGTAATTTCGGGATTTGAATTAATTGAGAAATTTGAATATATTTCATCCAAAATATTTTCTATTTCATTAATTGTCAATAGGGTAGGGGTACCACCTCCAAAGTAAATAGTATCAATATTTTTATCTTGCAAAAAATTATCTTTTATTTTTATTTCTTTATATAGAGCTTTTATAAAATCATCTTTATATTTTAGCGACGTGGTTTTGTAAAAATCGCAATAAAAACATTTTTTTCTACAAAAAGGTATATGAATATAAATTCCCGACATATTTTAAATTTTGTTAAAGACTATATAAAAAGCTTATTTACAATTAGTTTAATATTTATAGTTTGCTTTTTACCTGCAAACGAGGTCGATAAAATTAGTAATTTTAATTTTATTTACTTAGATAAAATTATACATTTTTCAATGTTTTTTACTTTATCTATTGTTCTTTTCTTTGAAATAAAAAAACCGATAAGAAAAATTTTCCTATCGGTTATATTCGTTTCTTTATTTTTAGCAAGTTTTACAGAAATAATTCAACATACTCTTATTACATCACGCTCTGGCGATATTAATGATTTTTTTGCTGATATGCTTGGAACTTTTACTGCTATTTTATTCTACTATCTAAAATTTAAAAATTAAGTACTCCTTCTGCATCATTTATTCCTTTTGCAAAATTTCCTATTGTTTGTTCTTTAAATATTTTCAGTAAATTTGTTCTTACTTCGTGCGATTTGCTATAAAAAGGACAATTTACATCACCTTTCTTTTGATTTTTACAAACCTTCATTCCAATTAAACATTCATAAAACACTTCAACACCATCTATTATTTTAACAATGTCATAGAGGCTAATTTTTTCGGGCTTTATAGCTAAAGTAAAACCACCATTAGGTCCTTTTGTTGAATTAAGTATCTTATTTTTTGCTAAATTTTGTAAAATTTTACCTAAAAAAGGAGCTGGCAAATTCAAATCTTTTGATATTTTTTTTATACCTAACTTCTCGTTGTCCTTAGCATTTACAGCTAAATATATAACTGAACGTATTCCGTACTTACATGTATTTGAAAGCATAATTACTAAATTTTATTTCGGCAAAGATATAAAATTTAACCTGTGAATTACTGAAAAAAGTATATTAATCTATTTTAATACCTATTTTACTTAGGGATTGCTATGAAATAGTTTGCCAATTTGTCGTCATTCTTTTTCTAACTATTTATGATATTTAAAATGATTATCGACTATTGAATAATGAGGCTTTAGTTTAAAATGGCGCTGTTATTTTGCCTATTTCAGGTATTTCTCACCTGAAATTTTGAGAAGAAGCGAAGTGAAAACACCTCACTTAGGCAATTTATATCGACCAACGACATTTTAAACTAAAGCCAATAATGAATAACAATAATCGTAGTATATTGAATTCTATCTGATTACAATTTTAATATTATTAAATAGTCATTAATCATTATTCATTTTTAAAACCTTATCTTAATGGTATTTTATTAATTCTAGCTAAATGTCTTCCTCCTTCAAATTTGGTTGACAAAAACTTGTTAACAATTTCAACAGCCAATTCTACTGATACAAAACGAGCGGGTAGGGCACATATATTTGCATCGTTATGCAAACGTGCTAACTCAGCTATCTCAACAGTCCAGCATAAAGCCGAGCGTATTTGCTGGTGTTTATTAACAGTCATATTTATTCCATTTCCGCTACCACATAACGAAAAACCTAAATCAAACTCTTTACTATTAACAGCAGCTGCCATAGGGTGTGCAAAGTCAGGATAGTCAACACTTTTATCCGAATAAGTTCCAAAATCTTTTATTTCATAACCTTCTTTTGTTAACATCTCTATTAAAAACTTCTTAGTTTCAAATCCTGCATGATCGCTTGCAAATGCAATTTTTTTCATTTCTTTGTATTTTAATTAAACTATTTATATTTATATACACAATATACTAAATTCCTTATAATTACAAAAGAAATTTGTAGCAAAAATATTGAATTTAACAGGTTGTTAAAACAGATTTGTATAATACTGATTATAAATGAATTAACATTTCACTGATTTTGTTAGTAACTGTTAAAAACTTTATATTAAAAAATGAAAAGAAAATTTTGTCAATTAAAATAAAATATAAAAGAAAGCAACATTTTTACTGTGCAAATTTATTTACCAAATCTTATTGAAACTTTCTAACAAGTTTTAACTATAGATTGTAAAAATAAAATTTAATAATTACTATTTTAATATTGTTTTTAACAGTTGTTAATAAACTATATTAGTTCATTATAAATCAACACTTTAAAATGTACATAACTTTATAAAAAATGTTAATAACATCTTAATTTCTTAAAAACCAAATATTTTATATATAAATTTGTAAGAATATTAACAGGCTATTATCATTATCATTAATATTTAAATTTAATAAAATAATAATAATTTATAATAGGTTTAAAATTATAGAATGGAAAAAAGACAAGAAGAAAATTCAATTAATTATTTTGAAGAAATTAAAAAATTCAGAAAAGAGAAAAATGCAATTATTTTGGCTCACTACTATGTTGATGGGGAAATTCAAGATATTGCAGATTTTACAGGCGACAGTTTAGCTCTTTCGCAAAAGGCTGCCGAAACTGATGCCGATATTATTGTTTTTGTTGGTGTACACTTTATGGCTGAAACTGCAAAAATTTTATCGCCTTCAAAAAAGGTTTTGTTACCCGATTTAGAAGCTGGTTGTTCTTTGGCTGACTCATGTCCTACGAAAGAATTCGACGAGTTTATAAAACTACACCCTAATCACACAGTCGTTTCATACATTAATACTACTGCTGAAGTAAAAGCTTTAACCGATATTGTTTGTACTTCATCAAATGCTGTAGAGATTATTAGAACAATTCCTGAAGGTGAAAAAATAATTTTTGGACCCGATCGTAATCTTGGAAATTATATTAGTAGGCTTACTGGTAGAAAAATGGTAATATGGGACGGTGCTTGCCATGTTCACAATGAATTTTCGTTAGAAGGAATTCTTAAATTGAAAGAAGAAAATCCAAATGCTAAATTAATTTCTCACCCAGAATGTCCAAAGCCAATTTTGCTAGTATCTGACTTTATTGGTTCAACTAAGGCATTAGTCGATTTTTCTGTAAAAGACCCTAGTAATAAGTTTATTGTGGCAACTGAACCTGGAGTTTTGCACGAAATGAAAAAATTAAGTAAAAATAAGGAATTTATACCAGCACCAGGCGAATCTGGCGAATGTGCTTGTAGTGAATGTGAATATATGAAAAAGAATTCGATAGAAAAACTATATCTTTGTCTCAAAAATGAAACTCCTGAAATTCTTATGGAAAAAGAATTGATGGATAATGCTCGTAGTTCGATAAATAAAATGTTAGATATTTCTAAAAAATTAGGTTTGTAAATTATGAAAATGTTAGTCTTCGGAAAAAATATTGTTTTAAAATTTAGTTGTATAGCTTTTTTAGTTTTAGTAACTATGCAAATAACAGAAGCTCAGCCAAATAATATAAAGGCGAATGGATATAATATTTTCTATTATCCTAATAAAACTATTTCGGCTGAAGGTAATTTTAAAGATGGAAAACCTATTGGCTACTGGAAATCATACTATCCAACAGGAATTTTAAAAACCGAAGGAAACAGAAAAAATGATTTATTAGATAGTTTATGGAAATTTTACGACGAGAAATCTCATCTAAAAGAACAAATTTATTATAGAAATGGAGTTAAAAGTGGCTATAATTCTATTTATATTTTTTCTGAAGAAACAAAAAAAAGTATTTTAATTTCTAAAGAGCTTTATGTCGAAGGAAAATTAAATGGTAAATCTTTTTACTACGATTCTACTGCAACTCTCACTCATACAATAGAATATGACAATGGTTATTTGCACGGTTTTGAAAAACACTATGATAAAACAGGTTTATTAAATTTAATTTTAAGATATTCGCACAATAATTTAACGGATTCAGAGTATATCAACCGTAGAGGCAAGTTTGGAATGAAACAAGGAGTTTGGAAAGAGTTTTATGAAAATGAAAGAATTAAAACTTATACAAATTACTTAAACGACACTATTAATGGGTATTATAGAGAATATGATAAATATGGAAATATTACTAAAACTGAATTTTATAGAAACGGGAAACTATTTGTTCAACAAGAAAATGGCGAATCTTCATTTGAACAAAAAGAAATAAAAAAAGAGTTTTACGCTAATGGAGTTGTTAAATCTGTTGGGGCTTTCAAAGATAATGTAAAAGTTGGTACTCACGTTTATTACGATTCTGTTGGAAATATAGAAAATGCTGTAATTTACAGTCCTCATGGTATTGTAACAGCTGAAGGAATGACCGACAGCAAAGGCTTTAAACAGGATAAATGGAATTATTTATATCCCGACGGAAAAATTAAATCATCCGGAGAATATAAAAATAACAAGAGGGTAGGAGACTGGGTTTTTCTTTATCCAAATGGCATTAAAGAACAGTTTGGTAAGTATAAAAATGGCAAAGTTACTGGAGTTTGGACTTGGTATTACTCAAATAGTAAAATTCGGCGTAAAGGTAAATTTGTAAAAGGTTTGGAAGAAGGACTTTTTTATGAACTTACAAAATTGGGCGATACCTTATCCGTTGGCGAATACGTTGGTGGTTTAAAACATGGTAAATGGAAATATAATATCAATGAACATCTTGAAATAGGAAATTATTCTTTTGGAAAACGTTCTGGTATTTGGACTTATTTTTATCCTGATAACATTAAAGAATTTGAAGGAAATTATATTGAAGGCTACGAAGATGGAAATCACAAGTACTATTACGCAAACAAAAGATTAAAATTATCTGCTTATTTTTCTGGCGGAATTAAAACAAAAAAATGGAAATATTACGAACCTTATGGTAGTATTAGGACAGTAATTGAATATAGAGGAGGGAAAAAATATAGTATTGATGGAGATAAAATTAAAGATAAATAAAAAATATTAATTTTGGATATTAGAAACGAAGTGTTAGCCGAAAATGAAGAAGTTCTTGAACAAGTATTGAGACCCGCTTCTTTTTCCGACTTTAAGGGTCAGGCTAAGGTATTAGAAAATTTGAAAGTATTTGTACAAGCTGCAAAAATGCGTGGCGAAGCCATGGATCATGTTTTATTGCATGGACCTCCAGGTTTAGGAAAAACAACTTTGTCCAATATTATTGCAAACGAGTTAGGCGTTGGTTTAAAACTTACGTCAGGTCCAGTACTCGATAAAGCAGGGGATTTAGCAGGCTTACTCACCAATTTGGAAGAAAATGATGTTCTTTTCATAGATGAAATTCATAGGTTAAGTCCAGTAATCGAAGAATATTTATATTCAGCAATGGAAGATTACCGAATTGATATTATGATTGATAAAGGTCCTTCTGCACGTTCTCTGCAACTTTCTTTAAATAAATTCACATTGGTAGGGGCGACTACCCGAGCAGGTCTTCTAACCTCTCCTTTGAGGGCTAGATTCGGTATTAAGTTCTTACTTGAATACTATGCTGTGCCAATTCTTACAAATATAATTATTCGCTCAGCATCAATTTTAAATGTCGAAATTCATAAGAATGCAGCTATAGAAATTGCTTCACGAAGTAGAGGTACACCCCGTATAGCCAATGCTTTGCTAAGACGGGTTAGAGACTTTGCACAAGTAAAAGGAAATGGAATTATTGATATTGAAATAGCAAAATTCTCTTTGGATGCTTTAAACATTGACCAAAAAGGTTTAGATGAAATGGATAACAAAATTTTAACAGTTATTATTGATAAATTCAAAGGCGGACCAGTAGGTTTAACTACCATTGCAACTGCGGTTGGCGAAGATGCCGGAACTATTGAAGAAGTTTACGAACCATTTTTAATTATGGAAGGTTTTATAAAACGAACACCTCGTGGACGTGAAGTTACCGAGAATGCATATAAACATTTAGGAAAAATAAATTATACAGATCAATCATTATTATTTTAGATATTATGAAAATTATTATACCAATGGCAGGAATGGGTAAACGAATGAGACCCCATACTTTAACAAGACCAAAACCATTAATTCCAATTGCAGGTGTTCCAATAGTAAAAAGACTTGCCGAAGAAATATCATCTGTTTTAGATTCTAAAATTGATGAAATTGCATTTATAATTGGCGATTTTGGTAAAGAAGTTGAAACCGAACTTATAAAAATAGCTAGTGATTTAGGAGCTGAAGGTAAAATTTATTATCAGAATGAAGCTTTAGGTACAGCTCATGCTGTTTTGTGTGCAGAGCTTTCTCTCGCAGGAAATGTTATTGTAGCTTTTGCCGATACTCTTTTTAAAGCCGATTTCAATCTTAATTTGAATGATGATGCAGTAATTTGGACTAATAAAGTTTCTAATCCTGAGGCATTTGGTGTTGTTAAAATTGATAGTACAGGTTTTATTTCGGACTTTGTAGAAAAACCTAAAACTTTTGTTTCAGACTTAGCAATTATTGGAATTTATTATTTTAATTCTGGCGAAAATTTAAGAGCCGAATTAAATTATTTAGTCGATAATAAAGTTATTGTAAATGGAGAATATCAACTTACTGATGCTCTTGAAAATATGAAAAATAAAGGAGTTAAATTTGTTCCTGCTACTGTTACCGAATGGCTAGATTGTGGAAACAAAGATGCTACTGTTTATACTAATTCTAGAATTTTACATCACACAAGAAATTTAATTTCAGATTCTTCTAAATTAAATAATTCAGTTATTATTGAGCCTTGTTATATTGGGAATAATGTTATTATAAATAATTCTATAATAGGTCCTTATGCTTCAATAGGAAAAAATTCTGTTATTGAAAATTCAATTATTAAAGAATCTATTTTAATGAAAAATGTTGGTATTGAAAACTCTAATATATCTAATTCTATGATTGGTAGCTTTGCTACGGTTATTGGCAAAAGCGAGTCATTAAATTTAAGCGATTATTCAGATTTAAAATAATGAATTTATTTTCAAAATTTATATATATACTTGCTTTATTCTTAGTTTTTTCTTCTTCTTGCAAGACGACAAAAACTAATGTTATTACAGCAAAACAAATTGAAAAATCCAAGATGGACTTTACTTATTGGTTTCACGAAGCCAATAAATCTCGCTTGTCCGGTTTTGATGAGCTTGCTGCAAAACAATTTTTAAAAGCATTACAGCATAATCCTAACAGTGCCGCCAGTTTTTACTTTTTATCTGTTATAATGTATGAAGATAGTAAACATTCTTTAGCATTGGACTATGTAAGTAGAGCTGTTAGTATTTCCGATGCAAACTACTGGTATAACTCTCAATTAGCTAAATTGTTGGTTATAAATGAACAATATTCCGAAGCAGAAAAAATATATTTAAAATTAATTAATGAAAAGCCTAAAAACAAATCTTTATATCTTAGTCTAGAAATGCTTTATAGCGAATCTTCAAACTATAGTAAATTAAAGGATTTATATGTTGTTATGTTGCAGAAGTTTGGCTACACAAATAAAATAATTCAACATTTAATTTATCTATATTACGATACTAATGATTTTGATGGAGCTTTTACTTTTTTAAATAATTTAATAAGTGAATTCCCCGAAAATATTTTTTATAAAGTACTTTTGGCTGAACATTATTCAGTTACAAAAAAATATGATAAAGCTAAAGCTATTTATACTAAAATGTTTGATAATGAAGAAAATAATAGTTCATTTTTATCATCTTATAGTAAGTTTGCATTTATTTTAAAAGATACTTCTACTTATTATTCTATTTTACTCAATACTGCTGGCTCTCAGGATATTATTTACAGCGATAAAAAAATATTATTTGAACAAAAAAGTAAGAAGATTCTAAATTCAAATCAATTAATAAAAGTTTATAATCTTTTTTATACAACTCATAATACTAAACTTTTGCCTAATAAACTATTAGCAAATTTATATTTTGAAGAAAAAGATTATACATCGGCATATAAATTCTTGAAACAGGCATTAGTAATTGATAATACCGATTTTACTTTAGTACTGTATTTGCTTGAGTCTGAAAATCAACTTTCTTTATTTCAAGAACTCAAGAAAGATTCAGAATTTTATATAGATTTTTATCCTAATAAAAGTAAATTACATTTCTATTATGGTAAAGCTCTTTACCTTACAAATAATCTAAAAAAAGCAACTGCTACTCTTGAGTACGGACTTGAATTTGTATTCAACGACGACCTTCTTTTAGCAAAGTTCTATCACTATTTAGCACTTTCAAATAGAGATTTGAAGAACTATAGTCAAGCCAACGAAAACTTTTCTCAAATGTATGATAAAAGTACGAAATACTATATAGGAATTAGCGATTATGCCGCTTTTTTAGCTCAACGGAACTTAAATCTTGATTTTGCAATGGAATTATCGGAACAATGTCTTAGTAATGAGGCAACTTCTTTAAATTTTATATGCAACCATGCCTTTGTACTTCTTAAAATGAAAGAGTATTCGCAGGCATTAATATTTATGGAAAAATTACCAAAAAGTCATCTTAATTCAGAAAAGCATCTTAATAATTATGCTGATATTTTATTTATGAACAATTTTAATGATAAAGCCGTTGTTTTTTGGAATAAAGCATATAAACTTAACTCGAATATTTTAATAACAGAAAAATTAAATAATTACAATAAAATTTCAAAGTCAGAATTCTTTAACAAATATATTTTAAAAAATTAAATATGAAAAATTTCAAAATATTAGCTATTTTTTTCACTCTAATTGTTTTTTCCTCTTGTGGAATTTTCAAGAAAAATAATAATATTAATAACGATAATAATAATAACGTACATAATTATAAATCAGTTCCTTCACCTGATGTCTTAATTGCTATTGATAGTTTATCTGCAAATTATTTAGACTATAATTCTTTAACAATAAAGTTTTCTGCTGATTATCTAAAAGACGATAAAAAGTCAATTTTAAAAGGACTGCTAAAATTTAAAAAAGACTCATTTATTTGGGGATCAATACGCCCTGGTCTTGGAATAGAGCTCGCTAGGTTTTTATTTACACAAGATAGCATTAAATTCATTGATCGTTATCACAAAGAATATTTTGTTGGTGATTATTCTTTTCTAGAAAAAAAATATAAAATTAAACTTGATTTTAATACAATACAAGCTATTTTAACCGACGAGTTTTTTATTTATCCACCTAAACCTATTATCGACGATAATCTTGTGGGTTATGTATTGTCCGATTCTTCTAAAAACTTTACTCTTACTCAAGAATTTAAAGTTGATACCTCACTAAATACTCAAGAAATTAAATTTACTGCTAACGATTACAAAATTAAAACAAATGCTGCTGTAATCGGATCCGAAAAGCGAACTTTAACTGTTAACTATTCTAACTTTAAAACTATCAACAATCAGCTTTTTCCAACTTTAATAAATTCAATTTTTCTTAATAAGGATAAGTCATTGGTTTTCAATTTAAAATATGATAAAGTTATTTTGAATAAGGAAGCAAAGCCAACTTTTAAAATTTCAGATAAATACAAACAAATATATTTTGAATAATAGATTTTTAACATATTCAATATTTTTAATATTCGCAATTTTTTTAAACTCTAAAATCATTGCTCAGAATGATATTGCCCAAATTGAAAAGCAATTACGACGAACTAAGAATACAATAAAAAGCGTTGAGAAAAAGCAAAGTCAAAGCTTAACAAAATTAAAGCTTATTAATTCTGAAATTAAGTTACACAAAAAACTTATAAAAAGTTTAAACAGAGAAATTATTGTTATTGATAAGAGTATTACGAATAATTTAAAATCAATAAAAGTTTTAAAATCTAGTATTTCAGTTCTTAATAATGAGTATGAGGAATTAATTTATTATGCCTACAAAACCAAGGACACTAGGAGTAGGGCAGCCTATATCTTTTCTTCCGAAAGCTTTAATCAGGCATATAAACGTTTTACTTATTTGCAATTTTTTACCGACTATGTTGAGCAAACTACTGTTCAGCTTAATTTAAAGCGTGATAGTTTGCTGGCTTTAACTAATTCAATGAATATTGATAAAGCTAAAATGTTAAAACTTAAAGAGAAACAGTCAGATGAGGTTATCGAATTATACGATAATTTAAAGGAACAACAAAGAATTGTCAAAACATTACAATATAGAAAATCTTATCTTGAGGCACAGTATAAAACAAAACAATTAGCAAGTAAAACTCTTAAAAACTCTGTACAAGTTCAAAAAATATCCGAAAATGATGGTAATAAATCTCAATTTACTTTAAACTTTGAAAAAAGCAAGGGGAAATTAAAATTACCTATTTCTGGTGTTATTACCTCTACTTTTGGCGTTCATAAGCATCCAGTATTAGAAAATGTTCAAATTATTAACGATGGAATTGAAATTACTGTTACTAAAAATTCCGATGTAAGAGTTGTACATAAAGGCACAGTAACAAAGGTTGTTTCAATACCTGGTGCAAATACAGCAATTATAATTAAGCATGGAGTATATTTTACAGTTTACTCCAATTTATCTAAGGTTACGGTAAAAACCGGGCAAATTGTTTATGCAAATCAAGTTATTGGTAAAATTTTGTGTAATTCAAATACCGAACATGCATATTTAGATTTTCAAATTTGGTACAAACGCACTAAGCTAAATCCGAGCAATTGGCTTAAATAATTTATTTTATTATGACAGCATATAAAAGTTTAGTTTCTCAGCTACAGCAATTTATTACAAAATACTATAAGAATATTCTTCTTAAAGGAGTTATTGTATTCTTTATTTTAACTTTACTTTTGTTACTTCTTATTATCTTTTCAGAATCAATAGCATATTTTTCTGTTTCTATAAGAACGTTTCTATTCTATCTGTTTTTACTCAGTTCTATCGGCGTTTTTGTATATTTTATTTTAATACCATTTCTTAAAATTTTAAAATTTGGTAAATTAATTACTTTTGAGCAATCCTCTAAAATAATTAGTGATTTTTTTCCCGAAATTCAAGATAAGCTGCTTAATACCTTGGAGTTATATAAAAAGAATATGCAGCTAAGCTCGCCCGATGCATTAATTATTGCTGGCATTGAACAGAAAAGCTTATCTATTGCCCCTTTTAAATTCAGCAATGCTGTAAATTTTAAAGATAATTTTAAATATTTTAAATATTTACTTCTGCTATTACTTCTATTTACCGTTTTTTACGCCATTTCAGGCTCTACATTGTTTCAAAGTGTTAATAGGGTTATCAATCACGATGTTTATTATGAAAAGCCTGCACCGTTTAAATTCTTGCTGGTAAATGATACTTTAAATATAGAGAAGGGGAGTGATGTTACTATTTCTGCCTTAATTGAGGGTAATATTATTCCTGCAGAGGTAGTTATAAATTTCTCTGGTAATATTTTTGCAATGCAGCGTGATAAACAAAATAAAAGCCTATTTACGCATGAGATTAAAAATCTAAATAATAATCTTCAATTTAATTTTTCAGCCCAAAATATTTCTTCTAAACAATTTGAAATTAAGGTTTTACCATCACCAGTACTTCTTAATTTTACAGTGAATGTTGATTACCCTAATTATACAGGAATTAAAGACAATACTTTTTCAGATGTTGGCGATTTTACTGTTCCACAAGGCACAAAATTATCTTGGGTTTTTAATACAAAAAACACTGATAGTCTGAAATTTATAACAAAAAAAGAAAATATTCTTCTGGCAAATAACGATAATTTTTATTTTACAAAAACTGCTATTCGAAATTTTTCTTATATCTTATCTGTTTCAAATCAGTATTTTTTCAATAAAAAATTAATTGAGTACAATATTGCAGTTGTTCCAGATTTATATCCCTCTATTTATGTTAATTCTGTAAAAGATACTTCAAACTATTTTTTAAATTATTTTAAAGGAAGAATACTCGATGATTATGGTTTTAAAAATTTAACTTTTCATTATAGAATTGTTGAACCCAATTTTTCAACGGAAGATAATTCTGTTAAATTTGAAATTATCAATTTACCTTTTAATAAAAATTCTTTAAAAGAAGATTTTTACTTTTCTTACGATTTTAGCTTTTTAAATGAACAAAATGGAAAAATCGCACAATTTTTCTTTCAAGTGTCTGATAATGATGGATTTAACGGTTCAAAAAAATCAAAAACTCAAATTTCTTCATTCGAAATACCTGATATTCAAGCACTTTCCAAAATTGAAGAAACAGCTAATCAAAATGTGATGAATAAAATGGATTTAAGTATCCAATTAGCTAATGAAATTCAGTCAGATTTGCAGAAACTGCGAGAAATGAATCTTAACAATAATATGTCGGAATGGGAGAATACACAACTATTACAGGAGATTTCGACCAAGCAACAACTGCTTGAGAATTTGATAAAAGAAACCAATGAAGAGAACAAGGCGAAGAACAAGTTTCACAACACCTTTAAAAAAGAAGAAGAGGAGCTTTTGAAAAAACAAATGGAAATTCAAAAATTAATGGATGAAGTTTTTTCTGAGGAAATGAAAGAGCTGATGAAAAAAATTAATGAGCTTCAAAAAAAATATGATAAAAAACAGATGCAAGAATTATTGAAAAATAATGAAATGACAAACGAGCAACTTGCGAAACAATTAGAAAGAAACAAAGAATTATTAAAAAGATATGAAGTTGAAGAGAATGTTGAGAATACAGCCGAAGAATTAAAAAAGTTAGCAGATAAGCAAAAAGAACTTTCGGAACTTACAAAAAATAAAAAGTTTGATAAAGACTCTTTAAAAAATATGCAAAAATCTTTAAAAGAGGAGTTTCAAAAATTGAAAGATAAATATGAAAAAACTTTAGAGAAAAATAAAGAATTAGAAACTCCAATGAAGTTAGACGAATTTTCGGAGGAAATGAAAAATATAGAAGATGAATTAGACAACTCTGAAGAAAAGCTCGATCAGAATAAAAAATCTAAAGCATCAGAATCTCAAAGCAAGAATTCTAAAAATATGCAAAAGCTAGCCGAAGATATGCAATCTATGATGAGTGGTGGAGGTTCATCTCAACAAGGTGAAGACGAGCAGTTATTAAAAAAGATGGTTAATAATTTATTACTTTTTTCATTTGACCAAGAACAACTTATAAACGATTTTAAAAATATTTCGCCTCGTGATCCTAAATACGTTGAGCTAACAAAAAAGCAACTTATATTAAAAGATAATTTCAAAACTATTAACGATTCTCTTTTCGCACTTGCAAAAAGGCAATCTGCAATTAGCTCACCAATTATGAAGCAATTAGATTTGATAAATTCTAACCTACAAAGTTCTATTACTTTATTTGAAGCAAAGAAATATAAAATTGCAACTAAACAGCAAAATATTGTTATGATGGCTGTTAATAATTTAGCACTTCTTTTAGATCAGGTTTTAAATAATATGCAGAATCAGCAAGGCGGAGGTTCTGGTAAAGGACAGCAAAAATCTAAAAAACCAGATGGTAGTCAAAAGTCTTTGGAGCAAATGAAAAAAGGGCAGGAATCTTTAAAAAAGCAAATGGAAGATATGCTCAAACAAATGCAGAATGGCGAAGGACAATTTGATCAAAATGCAATGAATAAAAAACTCGCACAAATGCTTGCTCAGCAAGAAATTTACAAACAAATGATGCAAGAGATGCAAGCTAGAGAATCCTTAAGTCCAGAAACTCAAAGAATATTAAATGAAATAAAACAACTTTCGGAATTAAACGAAAAAGATTTAGTAAACAAGAGAATTACACCTGCTTTAATTGAAAGGCAAAAGAAAATAACCTCCAGACTTTTAGAAGCACAAAATGCCGAAAATAAAAGAAAAACTGATAATAAGAGAGAATCAAAACAAGGCGAAACTAAAACATACAAATCTGCCGAAGATTATTTTAATAAATATAAAAAGAACTCTGTATATAAAGAAGATTTATATAACAAGAGTATCAGATTAAAGCAGTTTTACAAGAAATTAAATACAAACTATTCCGATAAAATTAATAAGTAATGGATAATGAAAAAATAATTTTTAATTATGAAGAAATAGACTTTTCTTTGCAAGAAGAAAAATTAATTATTGATTGGATTAACAAAACAGTACTAGAAGAAAAAAAACAATTAGGTGATATATCCTATATTTTTTGTAGCGATAAATATTTGTTAAATATAAATAAGCAATATTTGAATCACGATTATTTTACTGATATTGTAACTTTCGACTATACGGAAGACAATAGTATTTCTGGAGATATATTTATAAGTATTGATACAATTGAAGAAAATAGAAAAAAATTTAAAACTACTTTTGATAATGAACTTCACAGAGTTATAATTCATGGAATACTTCATTTAGTTGGGTATAATGATAAAACCGATGAAGAACAAAAAGTAATGACAGAAAAAGAAAATTATTATTTAAGTATATTATAAAATGGAAGAAATTTATGAGGTTATAGTCGTAGGAGCAGGTCATGCCGGTAGCGAAGCAGCTGCAGCTGCCGCAAATCTCGGCTCTAAAACATTACTTATAACTTCGGATATGTCCAAAATTGCACAGATGTCCTGTAATCCTGCAATCGGCGGCATAGCCAAAGGTCAGATTGTTAGAGAAATTGATGCCCTGGGTGGTTTTACTGGACTTGTAACAGATAAAAGTTCTATACAGTTTAGAATGTTGAATAAATCCAAAGGACCTGCTATGTGGAGTCCTCGTTCTCAGTCAGATAGAATGAAATTCTCCGAAGAATGGCGAACTATTCTTGAAAATACCGATAATCTTAGTATTTGGCAAGATATGGTTACTGAATTAATTGTTGAAAATGATATAGTAAAAGGTTGCATAACAGAATTTGGAGCTAAATTTTCAGCCAAAACGGTAATTCTTACAAATGGTACTTTTTTAAATGGATTAATGCACGTAGGCAAATCAGCCGTTGAGGGTGGGAGAGTCTCTGAACCTGCGTCCAAATATCTTTCCGATTCTATAGGCTTATTAAATATTCCTGTATTAAGAATGAAAACAGGAACTCCTGCAAGAATTGATGGTCGGACCATAAATTTTGAAATTTTAAGTGAACAGAAAGGTGATGAAATATCTTCTAAATTTTCTTATTTACCAGAGTCAAAATCAAAATTATTGCAACGAAGTTGTTATATGACCTATACAAATAAAGAAACTCATAATATTTTGCAAACAGGTTTTGAATTTTCACCTCTTTTTAATGGTAAAATTAAAGGAGTAGGACCTAGGTATTGTCCCAGTATTGAAGACAAACTTGTAACTTTTTCTGATAGAGATTCTCACCTTTTATTTTTAGAACCAGAAGGCGAAACTACGAATGAATATTATATAAATGGATTTTCGTCATCCTTACCTTTGGATGTTCAGTATAAAGCTTTACGAAAAATTAAAGGACTCGAAAATGTGGTTATTTACAGACCAGGTTATGCAATAGAATATGATTATTTTGATCCATTATATTTGAATCATAGTTTAGAATCTAAAGTTATATCAAACTTGTTTTTTGCAGGACAGGTTAACGGCACAACAGGTTATGAAGAAGCCGCAGCTCAAGGTTTAATGGCTGGTATTAATGCTTCTCGTAAAATTAATAATTTAGAGCCATTTGTTTTATCTAGAGACCAAGCTTATATAGGAGTTTTGATTGACGATTTAGTTAGTAAAGGTGTTGACGAACCTTATAGAATGTTTACTTCAAGAGCTGAATATCGTATTCTTTTAAGACAGGATAATGCCGATAAACGCTTAACAGAATTATCGTATAATATCGGATTGGCATCAGAAAGACGGCTTGATTTAGTTAAAGATAAATATATTTTAGTTGATAAAATTATTAATTTTTTTAAAGAAACAAGTATAAAACCAGAGCAAATAAATGATTATTTACTAAGTGTTGAAACAACTGGATTAAAACAAAAGGTTAAACTTATAAGTGTTTTATTAAGACCTCAAGTTTTTATAGCGGATTTATTAAATATTATTCCAGAATTAAATGATATTATTTTGGAAGAAAAAGAAAGAGCAAATGAAATATTAGAGGCTGCCGAAGTCCTTATGAAATACGAAGGATATATAGATAGAGAAAGATTAAATGCCGATAAATTAAAAAGATTGGAGAATGTTAAAATTCCAACTGCGTTTATCTATGATAAACTTAAATCTATTTCTACTGAAGCAAGACAGAAACTCTCTAAAATTAAGCCAAAGAATATTGGTCAGGCATCTCGAATTCCTGGAGTTTCACCTTCGGATATTAATGTACTATTAGTTTTTATGGGAAGATAAATTTAATAAAAATACCTAGACTGTAACAATAATACTGCATTGAGAATTATGTTTCACGTGGAACAATTTTATTAATATTCTGCGGTGAGCTTTGTAGTAGTGGTTTCGTTTTTAATAGTGTTTATATGTTTGTTTTTATTACGTTAAGTTTCTTTTGTAGAATAAACATAGAGTACTTGTTTTTAGTGTGTTTCCGATGTGGTTCCACGTGGAACTATTATAATTAAAATTGTATAAAATGATAAATAAAATAGCAGGAAAAATAGTTGATGTTTTCGGTGAGAAAATATATAATGGAGTGGTGAGTTTTGAAAATGGCGTTATCGTCGATATTGATGCCTCTGAAGATGATGTTCCGGATATTTATATTATGCCTGGTTTTGTAAATTCACATGTTCATGTAGAAAGTTCTATGCTTTCTCCTGTCCAGTTTTCACGGTTAGCGGTTCGTCATGGAACGGTAGCTGTTGTTTCCGATCCGCATGAAATTGCAAATGTAATGGGTGTTGAAGGTGTTGAGTATATGATTGATGATTCAAAAAAAACGCCAATGAAATTTTATTTTGGTGCACCGTCTTGTGTTCCTGCAACTTCTTTTGAAACATCGGGCAGTGTTTTGGATGCCGATATTATAGATAAATTGCTTCAAATGAAAGAGATTTATTACCTTTCAGAAATGATGAATTTCCCGGGAGTAATATATGACGACAACGATATACTTGCAAAAATTCAGTTTGCAAAAAAATATAATAAGCCAATAGATGGGCATGCTCCGGGTTTAACTGGTGCTGATTTAAAAAAATATGCTAGAGCAGGTATTACAACAGACCATGAAAGTAGTACGGTAGAAGAGGCGGAGGAGAAGATTAAATTAGGAATAAAATTACAGATTAGAGAAGGTAGTGCAGCAAAGAACTTCGATTCTCTCTATACTTTAATAGATAAATATCCTAATGATGTAATGCTTTGTACCGATGATTCGCACCCAGATGATTTGCTCGAAGGGCATATTGATAAGCTCGTAACAAGAGGTGTTTCTTACAATGTTAATTTGTTTAATTTATTAAAAGCTACTATAATTAATCCTGTTAATCATTATAAACTTGATGTTGGAATGCTTAGGGTAGGGGATAAAGCCGATTTTATTGTAGTAAAAGATTTAAAAGACTTTGATGTTGTTGAAACTTATATTGATGGTGTTTGTGTTTTTTTAAATAATATTGTGCATATAAATAATGTTAAATCTGATATTATTAATAATTTTAAGAGGAATGCAATTGATGAAAATCAAATTAAGCTTCCTTTTTCCTCAAAAAAAATGCGTGTAATTACCGCCTCTGATGGAAAATTATTAACAGGAGAGGAAGTTGTTTTGCCCAAAAATGTTGATGGTTTTATTGAGTCTGATGTTGATTCTGACATTTTAAAGCTTGTTGTTGTTAATAGATATAACAATACGGATTCACCTTCTATAGGTTTTATAAAAGGTTTTGGCTTAAAAAAAGGAGCAATTGCCGAAAGTATAGCTCACGATAGTCATAATATTATTGCTGTAGGGACTTCTGATAAGGAGATTGTAGCAGCAATTAATAAGGTAATTGAAAATAAAGGAGCAGTAGTAGCTTGCGAAAATAATCATTTTTCATATTTGCCTCTTAATATTGCAGGAATTATGACTAATATGAATGCCGAAATAGCTGCAAATAAATATAAAGAAGTAAATAATCATGCTTTAGAGTTAGGCTCTAAATTTAAAAATCCATTTATGACTTTGTCTTTTATGGCTTTATTGGTTATACCCGAACTTAAATTAGGTGATAAAGGTTTGTTTAAAATTAATGAATTTAAACTGTCTAATCTGTTTGTTGATTAAAATTTTGTAACTAGCTTATAATTACGTCTTAAAAACTTCGTTCCACGTGGAACAGAATATTTAATTATGGAAAATACTGTGTTAACTAAACTTCGGGGTATAGCTAAATTGCTTCCTTCGTTACCAGGTGTTTATCACTTTTACGATGAAGTTGATACTGTTATTTATATTGGTAAAGCAAAAAATTTACAGAAACGAGTCTTATCATATTTTACAAAGAAACATGACTCAGGGAAAACACGTGTTCTTGTTAAAAAAATAAGAAAAATTAGTCATATTGTAGTAGAAACTGAAACTGATGCCTTGCTGTTAGAGAATAATTTAATTAAAAAGCATCAGCCAAAGTATAATATTTTACTAAAAGATGATAAAACCTATCCCTGGATTTGCGTAAAAAATGAAGACTTCCCTCGAGTTTTTATGACACGAAATTATATAAATGATGGTTCAAAATATTATGGACCCTATACTTCTATCTATCTTGTTAAAACTATACTTAAATTATTTAAGGACTTATTTAAGTTAAGAACTTGCAAACATAATTTATCTACTAAAAATATATTAGCAAATAAATTTAAGGTTTGTTTAGAATATCATATAAATAACTGCAAAGCTCCGTGTGTTGGACTTCAAACGGCTTATGAATATGATAAATATATAGATCAAATACATAATATTTTAAAAGGAAATTTCACAAATGTTATTCAATATTTGAAAACAATAATGACTAGCTATGCAACGAAATATGAATTTGAAAAGGCACAAGACATAAAAGAAAAACTAGATATACTTAAAACTTATCAAAAGAAATCGACAGTAGTTAGTAATAATGTTGGGAACGTTGATGTTTTTTCAATTGATTCTGACGAAGATTTTGTATTTGTTAATTACCTAAGAGTTGTTAATGGTGCTATTATTCAAGTACAAACTCTAGAATTTAAACAAAAAATTGACGAAAGTTTAGAAGATATCTTGCCTAGTGCTATTACCGAAATTCTATATACAAAAACTACAGGATTTAGTAATGCAAAAGAAATAATTGTTCCTTTTAATATCTATTATAATATAAATAATACGAAGATTACTGTACCGCAAAAGGGCGAAAAACATAAGCTTTTAGAATTATCACAAAGAAATTTAAAGTATTTTATCTTAGAAAAAAAGAAGAAAAAAACTTTAGTAGATCCAGACAGACATAAAAACAGAATTCTACTGAAAATAAAGCAAGATTTACGTTTATCTGAGCTTCCTGTTCACATAGAGTGTTTTGATAATTCCAATATACAAGGTACAAATCCTGTGGCTGCTTGTGTGGTTTTTAGAAATGCAAAACCTTTTAAAAAAGATTATAGGAAATTTAAAATTAAAACCGTTGTAGGTCCCGATGATTTTGCTTCAATGGAGGAGGTTATGTCTCGCAGATATAAAAGATTACTAGACGAAAAACAAGGATTACCACAATTAATTATTATTGATGGAGGTAAAGGGCAGTTGTCATCTGCTTATAAAAGTCTAAAAGAATTAAATTTGCATAAAACTATTGCGATAATAGGAATTGCTAAAAGACTTGAGGAAATATTTTTTCCAGGAGATAATATCCCTATTTATTTAGATAAAAATTCAGAAACATTAAAAGTAATTCAGCATGCAAGAAATGAAGCTCATCGTTTTGGTATAACTTTTCATAGAGATTTAAGATCAAAAAATTTTATAAAATCACAGCTTGAAAATATTCCGGGGGTAGGAGAGAAGACAATTATTAAATTATTAACAGAATTTAAAACTATTGATGCAATTTTTTCTAAAAATATCGACGAAATTGCTAAAATTACCGGAATTAGTAAAGCTAAAATAATTTTGGAATATTTAGGTCAAAATCTCTGATATACTATTCGTTTTACTACCCATTATAAAATTGGTATAATTGCCTGGATATGAATTGTATTGCATTAAAAAGACCTATATTTAACCTCTTGTATTAGCCATTAAATTAACCGCCAAGCACAACCGCCCTTGTTATTTAAAGCTAAGAGACTTTAAAAAACTCAATTTTATTATAAATTACAATTTTTTTTATTTTATCTTTATTTATTCAAAATTAAAGATGTAAATTTTAAATTATGATTTCTGATAAAAAAAAAACAAATAATAAAAAAGAAGAATTAATTTCGAACTCAAAAAATATATGGTTGATAGTAAGAGATTTTTTTTACGATACTTTAAATATTACAGAAGGAACAGATATAAATGGAACTATTGAAGGAATAAAAAAAGATATTATTTTTAAAGGACATAGTGTTTGGATTTTAATCGCTTCAATTTTTATTGCATCAATAGGTCTTAATCAAAACTCAATACCTGTAATTATTGGAGCTATGTTAATTTCTCCGCTTATGGGACCAATTATTGGTATAGGATATTCTGTAGGAACAAATGATTGGGATACTTTGAAAAAATCTTTAAGATATTTTTCAGTAGCAGTAATAATTAGTATTCTTACTTCTACTATATATTTTTTCTTCAGTCCACTTAAAGAAGCTCAGTCTGAGCTGTTTGCACGTACTCAACCTACATTACTTGATGTTTTTATCGGTTTATTTGGTGGTTTAGCTGGAATTGTTGCTGGTTCACGACGCGAAAAATCTAATGTTATTCCAGGTGTTGCAATTGCTACTGCACTTATGCCTCCTTTGTGCACGGCTGGCTATGGTTTAGCTACAAGTCAAATGACTTTTTTTATAGGTGGCTTTTACTTGTTTTTTATAAATTCTATTTTTATAAGTGTTTCTACTTTTGTTGTTGTTAGATATTTACATTTTCCTCTTCAAAATTTTGTTAGTAAGCATCGCGAAAAAAGAATTAAACTATATATGGGCATTTTTATTTTGATTGTTATTATTCCAAGTGGTGGAATGTTTTGGAATGTTGCTCAAGAATCAAGGTTTAACTATCGTGTAAACGAATTTATTTCAGATAATTTTGCCGAATACAAGCAAAATATAATTTATAAGAATATCGTATATAATGATACTTTATCTGAAATAACTATTTATTTAACTGAAAGAAAGTTTTCCGAGGCTCAAATTCTTGATTTGAAAGATAAATTAAATGAATACGGTTTGGGTGGCAACACTAAAGTTGGAATTAATGTTACAGATTCTACAAATCTTATAATTAATCAGGAAGAAAATAGTTTAGACTCACTTGCAAATAAAGTAAATAATATAGGCTCTGAACTTAGTAAATCCCTAAGAGTTGGTATTTTAGAAGATATTTATAAGAAACAAGAGATTATAATTACGGGTAAAAATGATAGAATTTCATTTTTAGAGAATCAACTTATTAATATTAAGAAAGATTCAATTCCTTTTATAAAATTACGTAAAGAACTAGAAATACAATATCCTAAATTAGAAATGTTTGCTTTTTCAAAAGCGATTGAATCTGACTTTATCACAGGTAGAATAGATACAATTCCAATGTTTTTAGTTAAGTGGAAAAGATATACTAAAAGTTACTTAATGAAAAAAAATGAATTGGAATTAGAAAAATGGCTTAAAGTTAGGTTTGATATGGATACGTTGAAAATTGTGCGATATAATTAAAATATTTTTTTGGAAAAGTTTGTTTAAATATTAATGTTTGAAGATATATATTGAATCTAAATTATGGTTTATATAGTTGTCTCCTTTATATTTACAGCAATCTTATTTAAAATTATTTTTACTTCAGAATCAATTGTATGATAGTTTAATTTTTCTTTTGTATTGTAAATTATCATAATATTCATCGATATTTCCTGTTGCTGTATAATATCTTTAATAATATTATTTGAAAGTCGGTAAGATTCTCGAAGTTGTCTTTTAATTTTATTTCGATTAACTGCTAGTTTAAAAAGTTTTTTAGGGACACTTACAGCAATTTTAACAACTGATTCTTCTTTTTTGTTAAAGATAGTATATCCGCACTTTAAATTGTCCGTATAAAGAAATTTCCCAGTTGAAAACAAATGGGAAATTTCTTTATTACTTTTAAGTCTTTCTATTTTCAATAGCTTATTTCTTGTGCTTGTTATACGTTTTTTTTGATAAATTTATCAATAGCCATAGTCATAGATGGAGCTTCCTTTGTAGGAGCTTTTATATCTAAACGTAAGCCAGCCTTTTTTACAGCAACTGCAGTGGATGTTCCAAATGAAGCTATTTTAGTTCCATTTTGTTTAAATTCAGGGAAATTCTCAATTAAAGATTCAATTCCTGAAGGACTAAAAAACACTAAAACATCATAATTTACTTCACTTAAGTCTGATAAATCGGCACTTACAGTTTTGTACATTACAGCCTTTTCAAAATTAATCTTACTCTTTTTTAATTTTGTAGGAATTGTTGCTTTATGAACATCTGCTACAGGTAGTAAAAATTTTTCCTTTTGGTGTTTTGACAAAATTTCTAATAAATCGTCAAAGGTTCTTTTACCAAAGAAAATTTTTCGCTTTCTGTAAGTAATATACTTTTGTAAATACAGAGCTACAGACTCGCTAACACAGAAAAATTTCATATCTGTTGGTACAGTTATTCTTAACTCTTCTGCTAAACGAAAGTAATTGTCTATTGCAGTTTTACTGGTAATTATAACTGCTGTGAAATTTAATAATTTCACCTTTTGTTGTTTAAATTCACAAACATCAATACCTTCTATGTCAATAAATTGCCTGAAGTCTATTTTTATTTTGTGTTTCTCGGCCAAATCAAAATACGGAGATTTTTCGTTAGTTGGTCGAGGTTGAGATACTAGAATGTTTTTAACTTTCACACCTATCAAGTTTTAGTTATCTAATAATTAGTTTTAGCTATAAAGTTCTAGAAATTAGTAAATCTATAGAATTTAAAAGCAGTAAAACAGGGATTATTTCGAGAGTGCAAAAGTACAAAAATAAATACAATATATTGATATTATGTTGCATATTTATTTTTGCAAGTCTTAATGTTCTTATTATCAGAGTTAAGGATGCACTTATAAGACCAATAATTATTGCAATTTTTGGAAAATCGGAATATGCTATTAATAATAATATTGGGATAAAGGCAATTCCTATCGCTTGGTTAAATAATTTTAAATTAAAATTATATTCTTTGGACAATTGTATCTTTAAAAATATTATACCTAATATTTTGTTCAAGAATAATTGTAAGTTGTTTAATATTAATAAAATAAATAATATAACTGCTGTCGTTGGTAAAATAGAACTAATAGGTAGTATTTTATAAATCATAAGCGAAGCTATAATAAATATTGATGAACTTATATAGTAATTTAGTGATAGAAATATGTTTATTTTTTTTGGATTTTTTGAATGCTCACGAAAATAATTATTGGAGCTACGATAACTTATTACTGATAATAGAATTGTCTTTATATGATTTTTATAAAGGCTTTTGGAAAAAATTAAAATTATGATTCCTAAAAGAAATGTTCCTAAAAGAAAATATGATAAGTTAGTATTTTCGTTTACTTCAACCCTATTATTTTCAACAGGTATCTCTTGAATATAATCCCGTGCTGATATTTCATGTTCTAAAAATTCAGCTTTTTTTAATGCTTTTGTATAGATATATGATGTAGTATCTGTGTCTGCTTTATTGCTGATAGTGAGTTCCTTATTTGTTTTTTGAGAAACGTAATGCGAATAGCTTAGCTGGTTTTGTAATAAACCATCGTTCGTGTTTTTGTAACTACTTGAATATATATACGAAGTACTATCTACGTTATTATTAAGATTATCTGGCTGATATGTTTTTTGTTTTATTTTCAAGACTAAGTATATTATTTGCGACAAAAATATTCATTTTTATTATACTTTGTAAATAAAAATTGATTTCTTTCAAATCTTTTATTTCTTTTACCTCCAAAATTTCATTTTAGGAACAACTTTTGATAAATTAATTCTAGTCTTTTTAACTAAGGATTGAAAATTTAGTAACTTACTTAATATTCATTCCTAAATACTTTTTATTTTAATGAAAAATATAGAAAATGGATTTATTGATTATTTTAATATCGATGAATTATTAACTGAAGAACACCTACTTATAAGGAAGTCGGTTCGAGATTGGGTAAATATAAATGTTTTACCAGATATTGATAAATATAACCATGAACACGAATCGCCTGTACATTTAATTAAAAAATTAGGAGATATAGGAGCTTTAGGTCCGTTTATTTCTGAAAAATATGGTGCTCCTGGTATGGATTATATTTCTTATGGACTTATTATGCAAGAACTTGAAAGAGGTGATACAGCTATTCGCTCTACAGCTTCGGTTCAAAGTTCTTTAGTAATGTACCCTATACAAGCGTTTGGTAGCGAAACTCAAAAACAAAAATTCTTGCCCAAATTAGCTAAAGGCGAAATAGTTGGGGCATTTGGATTAACAGAGCCGAATCATGGATCAGACCCAGGTTCTATGGAAACCAAGTTTGTTGATAAAGGCGACCATTATTTATTAAATGGTGCTAAAATGTGGATTACAAATTCACCAATTGCCGATATTGCTATTGTTTGGGCAAAAAATGAAGAAGGTGTTGTTAAAGGTTTAATTGTTGAAAAAGGTTTAGAAGGTTTTACAGCTCCTGAAACTAAAAATAAATGGTCGTTACGTGCTTCAATTACAGGAGAATTGGTTTTTGATAACGTAAAAGTTCCAAAAGAAAATTTATTACCCAATGTTAAAGGACTTAAAGGTCCTATGATGTGTTTAAATTCTGCTCGTTATGGTATTGCGTGGGGAGCTTTAGGAGCAGCAGCTGATTGTTTGCAAACTGCAGTGAAATATTCAATGGAACGAAAACAATTTAATGTTCCTATTGCATCTTTTCAATTAACACAGAAAAAAATTGCAGAAATGCTTACTGAGCTAACCTCTGCACAGCTTATGGCTTGGCGACTTGGTAAATTAATGAATGACAATAAGGCTACTCCTTCGCAAATATCAATGGCAAAAAGAAATAATGTTTTTATGGCGTTGAAAATAGCTAGGGAATCAAGGCAGATACTCGGGGCAATGGGTATTTCTGGCGATTATCCCATAATGCGACACATGATGAACTTAGAATCTGTAATTACTTACGAAGGAACTCACGATATACATTTGCTTATTACAGGCTTTGATGTTACTGGTATTCCCGCTTTTAAGTAATAAATATTAAAGTAATTCAGTATAAAATTTCAATAAAAAAATATAAAATGAATATTTTAAAAAACAAAAAAAAGTTTTTCTTTATTTCAGTACTAGCTATATCCATTAGCTTTTTCAGTTTTAAAGCTTTTGACGATGGAGACGATTTTAGTATTGCCAAAAATCTTGAAATTTACCATTCGGTAATTAGAGATATTAGACTTTATTATGTTGATGAAGTTGATTTAAGCAATTTAATAAAAGAAAGTATTGATGAACTTTTAAAAAAGCTTGATCCTTATACTGTATATTATCCAGAATCGGATATTGAAAAATATACTTTTATGAGAACAGGTGCCTATGGTGGAATTGGAGCTTCTATTTCAAATAATGGCAAAAGCTTAATAGTATCTAATGTTTACAAAGATTCTCCTGCCTATAAAAGTGGCCTAAAAATTGGCGATGAAATTATGGCAATTGATGGAAAAAGGATTACTCAGCTTAATATTAAGGAGATAAGAAAAAATATAAAAGGTGAACCAGATAGTGAACTTAACTTTAGTATAAAAAGGTATGGTTTGGATAAAGAGCTTACTTTTAAGATTCTAAGAAAGAAAATACAAATTAAAAATATAACATATTCGTCAGTTTCCAATGATAATATCGCTTATATTAAAATTCGTTCTTTTAAGCAAAATACAGCAAGCGAATTTCAAAAAGCTTATGTAAAGCTTAATGATAGTCTTCAGTTAAAAGGTTTGATTATTGATTTACGTGGAAACCCTGGAGGATTACTGAATGAAGCAGTTAAAATAGTGAATTTATTTGTACCTAAAAACTCCGTTGTTGTTTCAACTAAAGGAAAAGTAAAATCATGGAATACTATTTTCAAAGCTAAAAATGATCCAATATCATTAGATATTCCTATAACAGTATTGGTAAGTAATTCATCAGCATCTGCTTCCGAAATTGTTGCGGGTGCATTTCAAGATATGGACAGAGCTGTTATTATTGGTCAAAAAACTTATGGGAAAGGCTTAGTTCAATCAACAAGAGATCTTGCTTATAATACTAAAATAAAGATTACAACTGCTAAATATTATGTACCAAGTGGAAGATGTATTCAAATTGTTGATTACTCGCATAGAAATGCTGATGGAACAGTTAGTAGTATTCCTGACTCCTTAATTAAAAAATTCACCACTAATAATGGTCGTACAGTGCTTGATGCTGGTGGAATTATACCTGATATAAAAACAACAAACAAACACAATACTCCTATTATTAAAAGTTTAATTCGAAATAGAATTATTTTTAATTTTTGCACTAAGTATTTTTATGAACATCCACAAATTAGCGAAGCCCACTTGTTTAAAATAGATGATAAGGTGTTCGAGAATTTTGAAAATTTTGCTACAACTCAAGAATTTGATTATAGTTCCCAAACTTATCGTACTTTAAATAAGTTGTTGAAAACTGCTGAAAAAGAAAACTATAGTAAAGAAGAAATACTTAAAATAACTAAATTAAAAGATGATTTTGTTTTAAATAAAAAACAAGATATAAGAAAAAGTAAAGCTGAAATACAGTTATTATTAGAAAGAGAAATTGTTTTAAGATACTATTTATCAGCAGGCTTAGTAGATTTTGATATGAATAGAGATTCTGTTATTGGTGAAGCTAAGATTATTATAAATGCAAAGGATAAGTACAATAAAATATTAAATATTAATAATTAAATTATTTTATTACTATTGACTACTTTCAGTTTTATAATTATATAATTTATTTGTAGTTAATGTCTTAACCTACTTGTTTACTTTAATTAATAATTATTTATAACCGCTATTAACATTTCTCAAATTATTTTGTTGCGTAATATTGGTTATTTTTACACTTTATTTGATATTGTGTTTACTATTTGGTACAGTTGTTGTTTTATACTTTATAATTAATTTGATAATTACTATATACTTGTAAAGATGTCAATTAGTGTTGTCAAATCAAGTGTTCTTTAAAAATTTTTAATTATTTTTGCTTAAAGTATTAGTATAATTGAATTTTTTTTTCATAAATTTGCCCATGAATTTAAGTTTCATTTAAAAGCCAATAAGATTTTGAAATTTAGTAATTTAGTCATATTAATAATTTTTGTTAGTTTGTCTGCATTTAAGATAAATGATACTTTTGAAATGAATAACCCTTCGGTGAAGATTATATCAGAAGAAATTGATGTAAAACAAGCAGGAGACATTATTGTTTTTTCGGTGAAACTCTGTTCTGCGGATAATCTTAAAATATTTTCGATTACACCAACAGTAAAAGGGCAAAATGAAGATTCAGAATTAAAATATATTTTTAACAGTAATACAAAGCATGCAACAATTAATTATTATTATGTAGTACCAGAAAACTTTAAAGATAATGGAGAATTAGAATTCTCATTTTATTTGGAAGATTCTAGTAAAAAGGTAGTTGTAGAAAAAAAAATATTTATTGAATAAAAGAAGTTTAATAAAATTTAATATTAGTAGAGCAATGTTTGGAAATTGTTAAAAAATAATATATTTTTGTAAAACAAACTTGTCTCGATAAAATTATAGAAATGAATAAAGTTTATATTGATGGTTCACAGGATACACCCTCTATTATTTTAGATAAAGAGATAGAGAAACTAGAAATAAGTGGGAAATCTTTTCCTGCTGATGTAAGTGCTTTCTATAAGCCTGTTATAAGTTGGTTGGATGAATATAGTGAAAGTCCATTAAAAGAGACTGTTTTTGTATTGAAAATGGATTATTTTAATACAGCATCATCAAAAGTTTTGTTAGATATACTATATAAACTCGAAGATTTATCAAATGAAGGTAACAATGTTAAAATTGTTTGGTATTATCCTGATGATGATGAAGATATGAAAGAAACTGGTGAAGAATATGACGAAATTGTTGATGTCAATTTTGAACTAATAGAATACGTCATTGAATATGACGAT
>JAOZLS010000327.1 GCA_029934705.1 Bacteroidales bacterium
AAATTATTTAACAACAGACTAAGCTAAATACTCAATAATTTTAAATTTCTATTATCTTATTACTATTATCCAAAACTTAACATCTTTGTTTATATGGAGATTAGTGTATTTGTTTAGAACAATCTTATAATTGTAACATTATATCGTTTTTCTTAATAAGAAATTTAAACAAATTCTACAAACTGTAACTCATCAACAATCAACATAGCTGATATAACTGTGGTTAGCAGTTGCAAGTAATTCTCTATGTATGCTTTTCTATTAGCCTTAATAATTTATTTTTATCAACAGGTTTTGCGATATAATCATCAAAGCCACTTTCATTAATTTTTTCTTTTTCGGTATTCATTGCAAAAGCTGTTTGGGCTATTATTGGTATTTTAGGCATAATTTTCTTTATCAACTTTGTTGCTTCATAACCATCCATTTCAGGCATTCTAATATCCATTAATATCAAATTAATATCCTGTGTTTTGTTAACAATATCAACAGCTTCTACCCCATTTACTGCACTTAAAATATTTACATTTTGTTTTAATAATACTGTTTCAAGATATTTAAAATTCGTAAACTCATCTTCAACAATTAATATTGTTAAATAACTCCAATCTACTTTTGTATTATTTTTAATGTCATCATTTTCAGATGCTGCAACTTTTACAGCTTTAAAAGGTAGGGTAAATGTAAATTCTGAACCTTTTCCATATTCAGATTCAACAGATAATTTACCTCCCATTAATGTAACTAATTTTCTGGAAATTGTAAGACCTAAGCCTGTTCCTCTTAATAATGTTTGCTCGTACTGCTCTATTTTCACAAATTGATTAAATATTATTCCTAAATCTTCTTTTTGTATACCTATCCCAGAATCTTTAACATAGAAATTTAAAACATCAAGATGCATAAATTTTGCAATTTCGACTCCAAATATAACATGCCCTTTTTCTGTAAATTTCAAAGCATTATTTATTAAATTTACGAAGACTTGCTTAACTCTAATATAATCAATAACAATAACTGAGTTTTGAAGATCTGGGGCAATTTCTTTTATTAGCTGCACATCATTTTTCTCAAATATTTTTCGCTGTTCTAATGTTGAAGCATAAATATCATCAAATAATTCATTCAAATTTACGTCGGCTTTCTTTATTTTAATTTGTCCAGCTTCTATTTTTGAAATATCAACAATATCGTCTATTAAAGTAAGTAATGTAGCACTATTAGATATAATATAATTTATATATTCACTTTTCTCATCTTCTTCTAAATCTGGTTCGGATAATAAATTAGAAAAACCTACAATTGCATTCATTGGTGTTCTAATTTCATGAGACATATTTGCCAAAAATGATGATTTTAATTTGTCAGCATTTTCAGCTTTCAAGCGAGCTTCTTTAAGTTTTGTTTCATATTTAAGCCTATTTGTAATATCTTTTATAATTGCAACAATTAGAATAGACTCCTCAGTATCAGACTCAACTATTTCGGCTGATATTTCTACAGATATATTATCCTTGGAGTTTTTTATCATAGAAAAAGGCTGATTTCTAAATGTTTTGCCTTTGTCAACTAATTGAACTATTTTTTCGCTAAACTTTGAAAATTCTTTTTCAGTAAAAACATCTGGTAATCGTATATTACTAAATTTATCATCATTTAACCCTATAATATTTTGTAATGCTGTATTATAGTCGGATATGTTACCGTCTTGATCAAAAACAATTATTCCATCTGGAGAGGATTTTATAATATTTTTAAACTTTTGCTCACTTTTACTAATTTGTTCTAAAATACTTTTAAATAAACTTACATCTCTAAAAATAATATTCACTGACTTTATCTTGCTATTTTTATTATCTTTTTCAATTTCTGCGATTGTATTTATGATTTTAATCTCATTTTTTTTATTTTTTATTCTGAATTCGGCTTCACAACTAACATTTTCAATTAATGCTTGTTCAAAAAACTTTTCAAAATTAATTTTATCTTCTTCAATAACAAGTTTGTCTAATGGTTCTGGTAATATAACTGCAATATCTTTATCTATATCAAAAATTCTATAAAACTCTTCAGATGCAAATGTTTGTTTTGTAAAATAATCGTATCCCCAACTTCCTATTTTAGCTAATTTCTGAGCTTTTTCAAGGCTTTTTGTTATTTGATATAGTTTTACTTCTACTTGTTTAATATCTGTAATATCTAAATTAGAGCCGGAAAGTCTGACTACTTCGCTTTTTCTATTTAAAGTTACATCGCCCTCCATTCTCATAATTCGCTCGGTGCCTTCTGCTCCTAAAATTCTATACTCAAAGGCTATTGTTTTTTTTTCTTTTATTGATGCGTCAATTAATGCATAATACCGTTTTAATTCATGTGGGTATATTGCTTTAATAAAAACATCTTTTACATTTATAGAATCATCATTTGGTTCAATTCCAAACATCCGACACATTTCCTCAGACCAAAATATTTTATCAGTTTTAAGATTCCAATCCCAACTTCCTATATGTGCAAGACCTTGTGCATCTTTAAGTTGTTGCTCACTTTTTTGAAGTTCCTTCCAAATCTTAAAATCATCTGTTATATCTGTACCTGCAAACCAATTAGGACTATTTGATATATGATAATATCTTTTTATTCTTTTCCACGAAATTATTCGTTTAAGCCCTGCTGTAGTAGTCATTCTAACTTCAAAATTTTGAGGACCTTTTCCATTTACAAAATATTTCAAAATTTTTGATCTATATTTAGCATCAGGAAATAATAATTCTATGGCATTTTCATTATTAACAATATTTATCTCATCATAACCTGTAACTTTTTCGCACATTTTATTCCAAAAATTAATATTTAAATTTTCGTCTATTGACAATATCAAAATTGGAATTTCTGAGATAACATTTTTTATAGATTTACCACTATCCGATAATTCATCGGACATTTCGTCAATTTCAGTGCTTTTATATTTTAAAAGTTTAAACTTTATAAAATTATTTCGTCTCTCTTTTTCTAAAATATAGGATGCTAAAAGAACTAAAATAACGGTTGGTATAATTAGAAAATTGAAAAAACTATTTTTTGCTAAATCATCCTGAAAAAAAGTAATTATGACAACTATTTCATATAAAATGAAAAATATACTTGATAGTATTAAAGAATTAAAGAATTTAATTCCCATAAATAAAATGCCAAAAGCAAACAAAAAGGAAATAACACCAAAAATGAAATAGTCGGCATTATAGTCGCTAACTAATGCCAACATGCTCATTACCAAAAGAGGTATTAAAACAGTCAAGAATAAATATACTTGTAGCCTCCTTACTTTTATTTTTTCTGAAAAAGCGTAAAATACCTGATAAAGCGAAAATAAACTAAATAAGATTCCAAATCCCCAATAATATTCTACCGAATTATCAAGAATAAGAAGCTCTCGTAATGATAATATTAAATGAAAAACAAAAGTGAAAAATAAACCAAATTTAACTTGTAAACTTAATTCGTCAGATATATAACTATTATATTCATCTTCGTCCTTTCTACTTTTGAATTTTAATGTATATTTATTTGATTCAATTTTTTTCATTTAACTAAAATAATTGAAAAGTACGTGTTTGTACTTTTTTTTATTAAAAAAATATTTAATTTTACAACTAGAGTTTACATTTCCTAGTAATTTTTAAAAATAATAAAAAAAATCCATTTATGATATACTTTTCCCTTATTTTGAAAAAAATAATAATACTTATAACAATTTTATTATTAAATATCATCAATTTTGATGCATATTCTCAGGTTTTCCCTCAAAATTATTTTATACCTCCTTTAGTGGGTTCAAATATTATTACAAACAACTTTGGTCAAATAAGACCAAACCATTTTCATGCTGGAGTAGATATAAAAACTCGAAAAATTGGTATTCCAATTGTTGCAACTGCCGATGGTTATGTTTCGAGAATAAGAATTTCGAAATATGGATATGGACGTGCTTTATATGTTACACACCCTAATGGATACAAAACTGTTTACGGACATCTAAGTAAGTTTTCGCCAGAAATTGAGATTTATGCAAAAAAAGTTCAACTAGAAAAACAAAGTTTTGAATTTGCAATATATCCCGATTCTTCACTTTTTAAGGTAAAACAAGGCGATATTATAGCATACTCGGGAAATACAGGTAGATCATCTGGTCCGCATTTACATTACGAAATTAGAGAGGCTCTTAAAGATGTTCCTATAAACCCAGAGTTAACAGGTTTATATGTAGCAGATAAATATTCGCCTAAACTAACTAAAGTTATTATATACCCAATAGATAAAAATAGTAAAATAAATGGAGTAAACAGCAGGCAAATTTTAAATGCTGATTGCAAAAGCAATAAGTGTTTTTTGAATAAAACAATCATCGTAAACGGGAAAATTGGGTTTGGTGCAAACGCGTATGACCTAATTTCAACAACAGGTAGAAAGCAAGCTGTATATTCAGCAAGAATATTAATGGATGGCAAACAAATATTTGAATACAATATAAATAAAGTAAGCTTCTACGAGAGTCGCGGTATAAATAGCTTTTTAGACTACTACGAACGCCAAAAGACAGGGAATAAGTACCAAAAATATTACATAGAACCGGGCAACTACTTGGGTATATACAATTGGGAGTATGGCAATGGTGTGATTGAATTACAAGACTATAACACGCACAAAATACAAATAATACTAGAGGATATAAAGCATAACAAATTTAGTGTTTCATTAAAAATAAAAAGAGACAAGGGTTCTAGTGTATTGCAGAAAAAACACAATAAGAATGAAGTGTATTTTAATAAAGACTTTTTCTTTGTACAGAATAATTTTAGAATGATAATACAAAAGT
>JAOZLS010000055.1:0-12022 GCA_029934705.1 Bacteroidales bacterium
TAACTCAAAAAAGGCTTGATACATTTAATAAAGTTCTGCAAAACAGAACAAAATACATGACAGTTTTAATCGAAGACGTTTTTCAACCACATAATGCCAGTGCTGTTCTACGCTCTTGCGATTGCTTCGGAATACACGATGTACATATTATTGAAAATGAAAACCAATATTTACTAAACCCAGAAGTTGACATGGGAGCTTCTAAGTGGCTAAATCTTACAAGGCATAACGAAAAAAAGAACAATACAGTAGATGCAATAAATCAATTAAAGCAACAAGGCTACAGAATTGTTGCTACTACTCCGCATACGAATGACGTTAATCTTGAAGAATTCGACATTACTAAAGGTAAATTTGCTCTTATGTTTGGTGGAGAATTACGTGGTTTAACTGATACGGCCCTTAAACATGCCGACGAGTTTATGAAAATTCCAATGTATGGATTTACCGAAAGTTTTAACATTTCGGTTTCAGCTGCAATTACATTTCATCATTTAAGAACTAAATTACAAAACTCTGATATCAATTTTGAATTAACAAAAACTGAGAAAGATGAAATTTTTCTTGCTTGGTTAAAAAGGACCATTAAAAAATCAGATTTTATAGTACAAAACTTTTTAAATAAATAATATGCTTTCCCAAAGACAACTTTTTTTACAACATGTAGCTCAAACATGCGATACTCCTGCTGGACTTGAAATAGAACGTGCCGAAGGAATTTTTTTATACGATGACAAAGGCAAATCTTATGTAGATTTAATTTCGGGAGTTTCCGTTAGCAATGTTGGACACAAAAACCCAAAAGTTATTGCGGCAATAAAAAAACAGGTCGATAAATACATGCACCTAATGGTTTATGGAGAGTACATTTTAAACCCACAAGTATCTTATGCTAAGCTACTAACAGACATTTTACCTTCAAGCTTAAATTCTGTTTACTATGTAAATTCTGGTAGCGAAGCAATAGAAGGTGCTATGAAATTGGCAAAACGTTTTACAGGACGAACTCAAATAGTTGCTTGCAAAAACGCATATCATGGCAGTACTCACGGGGCTTTAAGTCTAATGAGCGATAGCACTTTTTCTCAATCTTTCAGACCATTAGTCCCTGGCATTTCTTTTATGGAATTTAATAATGAAGATGATATTGAGATAATTAATGAGGAGACTGCCTGTGTTATATTTGAAGCAATTCAGGGTGAAGCAGGAATTATACCTGCCAATAAATCATTTTTAAAAAAACTTAGAGAAAAATGTAGTGCTACTGGAACTTTACTTGTTATTGATGAAATTCAAACTGGTTTTGGAAGAACAGGAAAACTTTTTGCATTCGAGAATTATGATATTATACCAGACATACTAGTTATTGCTAAAGCTATGGGCGGAGGAATGCCTATTGGTGCTTTTGTTGCTGACAAAAAAATTATGGATGCTTTTATGAGTAATCCTATTTTAGGGCATATAACAACATTTGGAGGACATCCAGTTTCAGCAGCAGCTGCAGAGGCTGCATTAAAAGTTATTTTAGACGAAAATCTTATTAAAGATGTTAATAGAAAAGGACAATTATTTGTTGATAATCTAAAACATCCTAAAATAAAATCAATTAGAGGTTTAGGACTTTTTTATTCTGTAGAAATAGGAGAATTAGTATATATAGAGCGTTTTATGCGTTTAGGTTTTGAAGAAGGCTTTACTACAGACTGGTTTTTATTTGAAGAAAAAAGATTTAGAATTGCACCGCCATTAAACATTACCGACGATGAAATTTTATACACATGTAAGTTAATTTGTAAAGCTTTAGACAGGCTTTAAAGATACTAGCCTATTATCATTTTCTATACAATACAAAAAAGTCGGAGTACAACTTTACAGCAGTACTCCGACTTTTTATATTTTTAATATAATAATTCTACATTTCACTAATCATATCGGCACATCTTACACCATCCATTGCTGCGGATACAATTCCACCGGCAAAACCAGCCCCTTCACCACAAGGGTATAAGTTTTTTATTTGAGGGTGATTTAATGTTTGCTTATCTCGAGGAATTCGCACTGGCGACGAGGTTCTTGATTCAACACCAACAACTACTCCGTGATGACTTAAAAAACCTTTCATTTTTCGACCAAAAACTTTAAATCCTTCTTGCAAACGCTGTCCAATACTATCGGGCAACCAGAAATGAACTGGCGACGACACTAAACCAGGATGATATGATGTTTCGGGTAAATCTTGAGATAATTTCCCTTTTAAAAAATCATTAATTCTTTGTGCAGGAGCAACAATTCCATCTCCTCCATTTAAAAATGCAGTTTTTTCCAGCTGTTCTCTATATTTTAAACCTGCTAAATCGCCATATTTTTCATATTCAGGAAAATCTTCAACTTTTACTTCAACAACCATTCCCGAGTTTGCAAAATACGAATTTCGTCTTGATGGCGACATTCCATTTACAACAATTTCATCGGGACCTGTAACAGCAGGAACGATAAACCCTCCTGGACACATACAAAATGAATATACACCTCTGTTTTGTGCTTGTGTAACTAAATTATAAGATGCAGCAGGCAAATATTCATCTCTTATATTACAATGATACTGAACTGAATCTATTATATCTTGTGGATGCTCAACTCTTACTCCCATTGCAAAAGGTTTTGCTTCAATCTTAATCCCTTTATTATGCAAAAGCTCATAAATATCATTTGCTGAATGCCCTGTTGCTAAAACAGTTGCAATTCCAGATATTTTATCACCATTTTGCGTAACAACTCCCTTAATTTTATTGTCATCAATAATAAAATCAACAACTTTTGTATTGAATAAGACTTCGCCTCCAGCATCGATTATTGTCTGCCTAATGCGTTTTATTATACGAGGCAAGTTATTTGTCCCAATATGCGGATGAGCGTCGCTAAGGATGTTTTTATTAGCTCCGTGAAACTCCAATAAATCTAAAATAAATTTAATATTACCTCGCTTTGATGAGCGTGTATATAATTTTCCATCGGAGAAAGTTCCTGCTCCACCTTCGCCAAAACAGTAGTTAGAGTCGGGGTTTACTGAGGTATTACGATTAATTAAAGCAACATCTTTTTTCCTTTCACTAACAATTTTACCTCGTTCAAGAATAATTGGTTTTAAACCTTTTTGTATTAATTCTAAAGCGGCAAACAAACCTGCAGGACCTCCACCAACAATAATAACTTCAGGCTTGGTACTAACATCTGAAAATTCAAATTTAGCTTCTTCTATTTCTTTTTTTTCTTCGCCAATCCAAACTTGTAACCTTGTAACAAGTTTCACATCTTTTTTTCGTGCATCAATGGATTTTTTTATTATTTCAATATGTCTAATGTCACTTTCCTCAACATTTAATTCTTTTGCAATATCTTTTCTATAAAATGCTATATCCGATGCCTGTTTTGGCGAAAGGTTTAGTGTTATTTCTTTTATCATTTTTATTCTTTTGTATTATTAAATATTTGCTAAAGAAAATGCCAATAATTGACATAGCAAAATTAAATTAAAATTAATGAGTTGTGTAGATTAATATTTACACCTAAATTATGCGATTACGAATGAAGAAAATTGCTAATACCTTGATACCAAAACACTTCTACAAGTTCTTAAGACGCCTTGTTGGTATGTGAAAAATTTTAGAAATTCTTTGAATGCTAAATGATTAGTGATTTTCAAAGTTTGTAATCATACAATTTAGCTTACATAAAGTTTGGTAATGTAATTATTGATTCTACTATTTTATAGCCTTCGTTATCAATGTTTGACCAAATAGTCGCAAAATGTCCAATTGCTCCATTGTCTGAATATGAAATATAAACAGTAAATGTCTCTCCATCCTCACTTTCTCCAAATTCACATTTTTCATATTCATCTTGCGGATTTTCTGAGCCTTTATAAAATAAAATTAAGTTCGAATTGCCAGAAACGTTCCAATATCCATATTTAGAAAAAGTCTCTTTACTATACGGAGCTTTTATTGTATCTTGATGAAAATAATCACCGCCTTCTGTTTGAAAATATACAACATCTGAACTAAAGTATTTAGACAGCCTCGACAAATCTCCTCTTGATGCTAATACTTCGTAAAAACTAACAATATTTTTATATTTTGAAATAAAATCAGAGTTATTAATTAAAAAGATTCCTTTAAGTGCATTGTTTGTGTATTCACCTTTAGGATATTTAGTTAAATAATTATTATAGTTGTCAATAGTATTTAGTGTTTTTGCATTATTCCAAAAATCAGTTTCTTCTTTTATTATTAATAACTTTTCTTTTTGGAGTTTAGCTTGTTCAATATAATTCCCTTCGGGGTTTTCTGTTAAATACTTATCAAAAGCTTCAATTGTATTTACTTCTAAAGCAATATTTATTCCTGAACTATCTTTATAAGTTATTAGTGAGTCAAGTTTATGCTCTGCTATTTTCACAAATTCATTATCAGAATTTTCTTCTATAAAAATTGTGTATGACTCAATAGTTCCTTCACTTTTAGCTTCTTGCCAAGCATTATTATTTGAGCAACTTGCTATAAAAATTACAATTATTACCGAAAATGTTTTTAAAAACTTCATAATACTATATTTTAATTTAATAAAAAAAGGCATAAGTTTAACTTATACCTAAATTATGTGATTACGAACAAAGAAAATTGCTAATGCTTTGGTGCTAAAAGATTTCTGTAAATTTCGAAAACACCTTGCTGGTATGTGAAAAATTTCAGAAATTATTTGAGTACTAAATGATTAGTTATTTTCAAAGTTTGTAATCGCACAATTTAGCTTATACCAAATATATGAAATATATTACAAAATCTTATCGTTTTATACTTTAAACCTAACAATTACTCAAAATGAAATGAAAGCATAATCATGTTAGATTTCAAATAATTAATTGAGTTTGAAAATTCTGTTTCGTCTTGTGAAAGCATATTAAACATTCCTGTACTAAATTTTATTTCGGGCGAGAATTTAAAAAATGTAGTATAAAAATCTAGGCCTAAACCTATTTCGGCATAAACATTAGGTTGTTTTATTCTAATTTTTGGCATCTCAATTTCAGGTATTTTCTTTTTTGCTGCTAAATCCATTTTTGTATTAACACCAGTAATTAGATAAAATCTATAATTATTGATCCGCTGCGATTTATATTTTAAAAGAACAGGAAATTCTATAAAAGTTGAAGATAGTTTCATTTTATAATCATTAAAAAGAGGATCTCCATTTTCTTCTGTTCCCATGTACATATAGTAATTCAAATCTCGCTGAGCAAAACTAAGGTCAAATAAAATTCTTAAGTCAAAATACTCTCCTAATCTAAAATTAGAAATTGGTCCTATATGAAAACCTACACTTGGACTATTCTCTACTCCGTATATTTGACCTATTTCTGCAACATCAAAAAAGTTGTCGGAGTTTCTAATAGAGAAGTCGGCAGAATTAAAACCAACTGTAAATCCAAAATGAAATGGTTTTGAGTCATAACGTCTAAGATTTTGAACTTTTTCTTCTTGTGCATTAAGGTTTATTGTAATGCAAAAGCTTATAATTATAAAAATGCTTAATTTTTTCATTATATAGTTGAGTTTTTGTTGGATGTATTATAAGAACTAATAAAAAGAAAAAAAATTATTTACTCTAGGTATATTTTAATCTTAATTATATTTTTCACAAAAATAGAAGAAATAGTTGATTTTGCAATTTGATAAAAAAAAGTATTGTACAAACCCAAATATATAGGTAATGATTGCTAAAAATGAAACTCAAATAATTTACTTTTTAAATAATCGTAAAATTTAATATCTTTGCTTGTTTTTCTCTAAAAAAATGAAAAGATAATAATATGAAAAAAATATTTTTACTAACACTAATCGTTTTAACTTATTTAATTGGCACAAGCCAAAAAATACCTGAAGGGTATTACGATAATGCAATGGGACTTGGTGGCGAAACCCTGAAAAATGCTTTATACAATATTATTAAAGGACACATCAAGTATGAGTACACAGCTGACACAACAGACGTTTGGGACATTTTAAAAGAAACTGACAGAGACCCTGAAAATCCAAATAATGTTATTCTACTTTATACTGGCTGGTCGGTTGATGCTGAACAAGAATATAATAGTGGTAGTGGTTGGTCTCGTGAACATGTTTGGCCACAATCGAGAGGTGGTTTTAATACCGACCAGACAATTGGTACAGATGTACACCACTTACGCCCCGCAGACATTAGTGTAAATTCTGCGAGAAGCAACAGATGGTTTTCTGCATGTGCAACTCCATATTTAGATGGTGGAACAGAATATACAGGATGTTTCTCTTGTAGCGACCCAAATGTTTGGCAACCTAGAGATGAGGTAAAAGGCGATGTTGCTAGAATGATTTTTTATATGGCTACTCGTTACGAAGGCGAAAATGGTGAACTTGATTTGGAAATTGTTGATTTTTTCCCTCCCGATAATTCTACCGACCCAATATTTGCTCATTTAGACGACCTAATTCAATGGCATTTAGAAGACCCTGTTAGCGATTGGGAACGTAATAGAAACGATATTATTTACAATGATTATCAACATAATAGAAACCCATTTATCGACCACCCAGAATGGGTTGAATGTATTTGGGCTAACGAATGTGGAGGTCCTTGGTTTACCACAATTCCTGTAGTAGAAGCAACAGACAGAGAACCTTACTCATACTCTATTTCAGCCGAAGGCTCTTACGATTTAGAATTAACTATTTCCGATGAAACTGCAGTTTTACCTGCGTGGCTATCATTCACTTCGAACTCAAGTGAAATTAATAATGCAACAGCAAGCCTAACTGGCTCCCCCACCCTTGATGATATTGGAATTTATCCTATATCATTAAAAATTAGTGATGGCACTAATGAGACTTTTCAAAATTTTAATATTGAAGTTACAGACGGAAATCCGATAGCTTTTACTTCAACACCTATAACAAGTGTGGTTGCAGAGTTTTTGTACACATATAATATAACAGCAAGTGGCGACGATGGAGCAGTTTTCAGTCTTACAGCAACGACACTTCCAAGTTGGCTAACTCTCAGTGCTAACACAATTCCTGCAATATTAAGCGGAACTCCTGCTTTAGAGGATGTTGGTTTAAACAATGTTGTACTCACACTTACCGATGATATTACAAAAAAAACAATAACACAAAATTTCGATATTAATGTTATTCATCCTGACAATGTAAATAAAGTAATTATTAGCCAATATTATGAAGGTGCTGGTGTAAATTATAATAAATTTCTTGAAATAACAAACATGGGAGACAACACCGTTGACTTAAGCTCCTACTATTTAGGACGATGGAGTGGAACAGACGCACCCTCAGGAAATTTCACAAACGGAGACCAACTTTCTGGCAATATTGCATCTGGCGAAACTTTTGTTTATAAAAGTGATGGTGCAACAATTCCTGCTTATGCGGTTGCCTTAGCAATTGGCAATACCGAAGCTACCTTTTACAATGGAGACGACCCTGTTGCATTAACAAGAAATGGTACTACCTGGGAGGACAGAGTTGATTGCATTTACGCATCGGTTGCTGGTGGCGTAAAATGGGGCGAAAGCATATCGTTTTACCGAAAAACAAATGTTATACTAGGAAATAAAAACATGAGTATTTTAGATGGATCTGGAGAATGGATAGAAGTATCAACCGAGGATGTAGATAATGCAGATGAAAACACTCCAGAATATCTTGGCTACCATATAGAAAACTCAATTGGCGTGAATACACTAAATAATAATTTTACAATTTATCCAAATCCCACAAAAAACATTTTATTTATTAAAACTGATATTAAAATTGAAAAATGGGAAATTATAAATACTATTGGTCAAACAGTTAAGCAAGCAAACGCCTCTTCAAACTCTATTAATATTAATAGTTTAAAAGAAGGCTTATATTTTATGAAAATTACCGATTTTAGTAATAATACTTATTTCTCGAAATTTATAAAAGAATAGCCTCCCGACCTGACAGGTTTTCAGCTTGCAAACTCCTGCAAGTTTTCAAATTAATTTACTTTTTGCAAACACAAACCTGCCAGGTCTTTTTTATCCAGAATTGACGCTACATTGTCCTGCGGACGAATGCAGGTCAATTTACAGACATTTTTTTTGTCTTCCATAGTCCAAAAACAATAAATCCAATTCCAATTAAAATATATGGGATACTCAGAATTTGTCCCATATCTAATTTTAAATTTTCTTCAAAAGCAACTTGTCTTTCTTTAATAAATTCAATAAAAAATCTGGCTATGAAAATTAGTACAACAGCCAAACCAAATAAAAACCCATTCTTCAATTTTTCTCTTTTCATTTTATAAAGAACTATCATAATTATAAAAATTGAAAAGTATGCAATAGCTTCATATAATTGAGCTGGATGCCTTGGTATATTATCCACTCTTTCAAAAACAAAAGCCCAAGATTTAGATGTTGGCATTCCAATAATTTCGGAATTCATAAGATTTGCAATTCGTATAAATCCGCCAGCGAGTGGAGCAACAACAGCAATTAAATCAATGGTGTTAATTATTGATTGCTTTGTTTTTCTTGCATAAAGAATTAAAGCAATTATTAATCCTAGCACTCCACCATGACTTGCTAAACCTTGATAACCGGTAAATTTAATTCCTCCTTCATCCAAAAATCTTATTGGAAAAAACATTTCTATAGGGTTATCAAGATAGTAGGCTGGCTCATAAAATAAGCAATGCCCCAATCTTGCACCTAATAGTATTCCAACAATTCCATAAATAGAAAGTTTATCTAAATTTTCTATTGGTATTTTTTCATTATTAAAAATCCATTTAAGAACATATATACTAAGAATTATTCCTGTTACGAAAAGCAAACCATAGTAGCGTAGTGAAAACCCCCAAAGATTAATTATTTCAGGATTAACATCCCAATATATATAATTTAATATCATATTTTAAAATTTCTTTTTTATTAATTCGAAGCACAAAAATACAATTAAATTTCTTTTTTATCACTTTTAGTTCTTTTTTCCATGATTGACGCTACATTGTCCTACGGACGAATGCAGGTCGGGTCTGTTTTATTTTCAATCTAAAAAACCATTTTTTTGTTAAAATTTACTAAAAAGCCTTTATAAAGCTTATAGCAGAACTACATTTTTTTTTAAAATTAAAGAAAAGACTACCTTTGTGCATATCCTTATATTTTAAGGAGTAAATAAAAAGAAGAAGAATGAAGTTTGAAGTAATAACAAAAGACAAGCATACAAAAGCAAAAACAGGGAAAATATATACCGACCATGGTATTATTGAAACACCAATATTTATGCCTGTTGGTACGGTTGGCTCTGTAAAAGGGGTTCATCAAAGAGAATTATCAGAAGATATTAAAGCCCAAATTATACTTGGAAATACATATCATTTATATTTAAGACCAGGAACAAATATATTAAATAAAGCAGGTGGCTTACATAAATTTATGAATTGGGACAAGCCAATTCTTACCGATAGCGGAGGTTATCAAGTTTTTTCGCTTTCGCATATTAGAAAAATTAAAGAAGAAGGAGTAACTTTCCGTTCACATATTGATGGCTCTAAACATTTATTTACTCCCGAAAAAGTTGTTGACATTCAACGAAATTTAGGCTCGGATATAATGATGGCTTTGGATGAATGTCCGCCATATCCTTCAACCTACAAATATGCAAAAGACTCGGCAGGGCTTACACACAGGTGGCTTGCTCGTGGTATAAAACATTTTAGAGAAACCGAAGGACTATACGGACACAAGCAAGCATTTTTTCCAATTGTACAAGGTAGTACTTACAAAGATTTAAGAGAAATGTCTGCCGAAAAGATTGCATCATTTGGAGCAGAAGGCAACGCAATAGGCGGTTTATCAGTTGGCGAACCAGCCGAAGATATGTACCGAATGCTTGAAATTGTTAATAATATACTTCCCGAAGACAAGCCACGTTATTTAATGGGAGTTGGTACTCCTGTTAATATTCTTGAAGGCATTGCATTAGGCACAGACATGTTTGACTGCGTTATGCCAACTAGAAACGGACGAAACGGAATGCTTTTCACATGGCAAGGTTTTATTAATATTAAAAATAAAAAATGGGAAGATGATTTTTCTCCAATCGACCCTTTTGGGACTTCTTATGTAGATTCGTTTTACTCAAAAGCATATTTAAGACACTTAATGAAAGCAGGAGAAAGACTTGCAGGACAAATTGCAAGCATACATAATTTAGCCTTCTATTTAGATTTAGTTAGAGTTGCAAGAGAAAAAATAAATGACGGAACTTTTTACGAATGGAAAAGCAAAATGGTTATTCAACTTGCACAAAGACTATAATCTAATATGAAGAAAAAATATATATGGCTTTTAACTGTAATTATGACAGTTACCATGATTTGGCTTATTATTATTCAAGCTCGCTGGATTAAGAATGCTTTAATAGTTAAAGAACAAGAATTTAGCAGAGTTGTAAATAAAGCTCTTTTTCAAATTGTTAATAAAATTGAAGAAAGAGAAACTGTTATGCAAATTACAAACGAAACAGTTTTTGTTAATAGCGATACTACTCAGCTAAGTGGTAGCAGACTTTTATTCGACGAACAATTTATTAGTGAGAACGACTCAAATAGTAAAAAAAGTTTTTTTGTTTTAGATGGAGACTCAGTACTTTACGAAATTGAAGATAATGCTAACGATTCTTTAAGAAACTTAGATAAAGAAGAAAGAGCTGAAATTAAAAAGAATATAATTAAGCAAATTTCAAAAAAAACTGTATTTATTGAAAATATAATTAACAAATTAATACGAAAAGAAGTAAATATTGACGAGCGTATTGATAAGAAAGTACTCTCGGCACTTATAAAAAATGTTTTTAAAATTAATGGGATAAAAGCACATTACGAATTTGCAATTAGAGACGATTCTAATAATTTCACAATAAAATCTGACAATTTCAACCTTGATTATATTAGCAAAACTTATGAAATAAACCTTTTTCCAAACGATATTCTTAACTCTCAAAATTATTTAATAATATATTTTAAAAACGATAAAAAATTCTTTTACGAAGGAATGTCAGAGTCAATAATTACGTCAATAATACTAACTCTTATTATAAGTTTAACATTTTTTCTTACAATATATATAATTTTTAAGCAACGAAAATTATCTGAAATTAAAAATGATTTTATTAATAATATGACCCATGAATTAAAAACACCTGTATCTACAATATCATTAGCATCGCAAATGCTAAAAGATGATACATTAAACCTTAACAAGGCTAAAATTGCATCAATAACTAAAATAATTGATGACGAAAGTAAAAGGCTTGGTTTTCAAATAGAGAAAGTTCTTCAAACTTCATTATTTGAAAAAGGTGTAATTCATTTTAAATATAAAGACCTTGATGTTCATGAGCTTTTAGCAGCTATTACGCTAAACATGAATTTAAAAGTTAAAAGCAAAGGTGGGCATATAACTCACAAATTTACGGCTGAAAATTCTTTTGTAAATGTTGACGAAATGCACATTACAAATGTATTCTTTAATTTACTAGACAATGCCATAAAATACTCAAAAGAAGATAAAGCTCCCGAAATAACAATATCGACTGCCGAAAATGGTAAAAATATTGAAATTAATTTTACCGATAATGGAATAGGAATTAGCAAAGAAAATCAAAAAAAAGTATTTAATAAATTTTACAGAGTACAAAAAGGAAATGTACATAACGTAAAAGGCTTTGGTTTAGGACTTAGCTATGTAAAAAGAATAATTGAAGAACATAAAGGTAAAATTACAATTAAAAGCGAACTAAATACTGGTACAAGGTTTGAAATAACCTTACCTAAATTTCATAAGTAAAAAAAATAACTACATTTGAATAATATATTAAGAGTTTTGCATAAAATAAATAAGTAATCATAACTATACTGAAATAAATAAAAG
>JAOZLS010000055.1:12032-14972 GCA_029934705.1 Bacteroidales bacterium
AAATTTAGGTTCTTTACTTGAGCAATATTTAATTGCTAAAAACTTTGACGTTAGACTATTTACAAATGGCATAACAGCCTTTGAAGGTTTTAACAAACAAAATTACGACTTATGTATTTTGGATGTAATGATGCCTAAAAAAGATGGGTTTGAGTTGGCAAATGATATTAGAGCTATTAATAAAAAAATCCCAATAATTTTTTTAACAGCTAAAACCCTTAAAGAAGATGTTTTAAAAGGTTTTAAAATTGGTGCCGACGACTATATTACAAAACCATTTAATATGGAAGAACTAATTTTTAGAATAGAAGCTGTTTTAAGACGAATATCGGGAGGAGGAACTCAGGAAGTTGATATTTTCAAACTTGGAAAATTCACTTTTGACTCAAACAAACAAACACTTTATGACGATGATAATGTTAAAAAGCTTACTACAAAAGAAGCTGAACTTCTAAAACTTTTATGCGAAAATAAAAATGATATTTTAGAAAGAAATTTTGCACTAAAAGCTATATGGAAAGACGATAACTACTTTAATGCCAGAAGTATGGATGTTTATATTACAAAACTACGAAAACATTTAAAACCGGAAACATCTCTTGAAATAATGAATATACATGGGAAAGGATATAAATTAATTATTACAGAATAAGTTATTTTACATTATTAAGCCGAATTATTTACAAATAATTCGGCTTAAATATTTCTACCAATTTATTTGTTGTGGTGGGACATAATAAACTTCGCACTTATCATAAGCAGAAAAGCCTCGTTTATCAACAACAAATATTTCAATTTCATTTTGTCCTTCTTCTAAATTAATTTCTATATACATAGGGTATTTACATTTACTTGTAGCTACAGTTAAATTATTAAATGCAGTATTACTATATAAAAAGCCATTTACAACAACATCAACCTGTGCAGGCACATCGTAACCCGAAATACAAACCTCTACTGATAACAAATTTTGTTCGGTAGCCATTTTATTAGCACTCGGATTTACAAAATTCACCATTGTCTTGTTTAAGTCTTTATATTTTAAAGAAGCATAATCAATACCTCGTTCTAGTTGATATGTGGAACCAGCTATAACAAAACCATTATCAGACAATTCGCAAATACTATAAGCATAGTCAAGGCTATATTTTTTAAATTCATGCTCCCAAAGAATTTTCAAATCTTTATCAATTTTATACACTAAAAAATTTGAGTTTAATGCACCGTCTCCACGCCTAAAACCTGAAACTAAAAAATCACCATCATAAGTTTTCGTTATTGCAGTTGCTTCTTCCCAGTAATTTGTAAAACCAATTTTTCGTGAAGTAATAGAGTCGCCATCCGAAGAATATTTCAATAAAAAGACATCAAAATCTCGTATATAATCATTTTTTTGAGTTCCTACAAATATCAAATCGCCATTATCTAATTCTTGCAAATCAGCAATTTCGCTAAAAACATTATTTTCTAGTTTTGTATCCCAAATATATTCACAGTCTTGGTTTAGTTTTACAATTCGCATTATTTTTTCGCCAGAATATATGCCATAACCTGCAACTACAACATTGCTATCCGAAGTAATAATCAACGAGTTTGAAACATCTTCTTGTGTCTCGCTAAACCCATTTTCAGAAATATACTCTCCTTTTTTGTCTAATTTAACAATCCAAAAAACTTTTTCACCTTCAATTTCTTCTTCGGTATATCCCGACACAAAAAAGCCGCCATCGGCAGTTTCTACAATATCGGTAAATTTATCATCCAGAGGTCCACCATAGCTTTTTCGCCAAATATGCCTACCTCTGGAGTCAACTTTCATTATTAGTGCATCACTATTTCTATCGTTTTTTCTGCGAGTAATATAACCTACAATTATATAATTATTATCTTGCGTAGGGATTATTGAAACAGCTCCCGACGAAAAATTATTATCATACACACGTCCCCAGATTTTATTACCCGAAAAATCTGTTTTCAGCAACCAAATATGTTTTTGTTTACGATTTACCTCACCTGCAAATAAAATATTACCATCATTAGTTTCAATAACACATTTTGCCTCATCGCTTCTATCGCCACCAAAGCCTCTTGCCCACTCTACAGAATATTGCCCATACGAAACTTGTGAATTTGCAAAAATCCACAAAACAATAATAATAATATTAAAATATTCTTTTTTCAAACTATCTCAATCTTAATCAATCTCATTCAATCTACCTCAATCTCATTAAAGCTATTTCAATCTATTTATAGCTAAGAACAAAATTTACACCACATTTACAAAACACTTATTTCCAATAAATTACAAACATACAATAAAGTATATTAACATATTAAAAAAAACGAAAATAGTATTAAAAATAGTATTGACAAAACAGAAAATATAAACAACTAATTATAAGACTATAACACTACTTATATAAGATGTAGTTAAAAAGAAACATATTTCATCATAAATATTTATTTATAAAACTTTCACTTTATAAAAATTTGCAATATCTTTGTTATAATAGGATAAAAAAAAACATCAATAAAGTGAGTTAATAAAATGACAAAAGAACAATTAAATAAACCTTTTCCTGCTATTGAAACTACGAAACATAAAATAATAATATCGTTTCTTTTTTCATTATTTATCTTTGTTTTTTTAATAACGTTTCAACCCTTTGGACTAGACGACATTAAATATTACAAGCCAATTTTTATAAGTGGTTTTTTTGTTATTACATTCTTGTCTTTATTAATACGCTTTTTTTTTGTACCTCTATTTTTCCCTAAATTCTTTGATGCCGATAAATGGACTGTAGGTAAGAATCTATTTGCAATTTTTTTGGTAATAATGATAATTACAATCCTCAATTGGTTGTACAATTCAACTATTGGCAAAAACATTACAGAGCAATATAATATATTTTCATTTATATTTATTACAATTTCAGA
>JAOZLS010000328.1 GCA_029934705.1 Bacteroidales bacterium
AGTGACCTCGAAGGGACTCGAACCCCCAACCCTCAGAGCCGAAATCTGATATTCTATCCAATTGAACTACGAAGCCATTTATTAAATGCAAAAGTAGTATTTTTTTCTTATTTTAAATATTTTTTATTCAGTTATTACTATTAATATTTAAAAGAACTTTTTCCTTATCTTAATTTGTAACGTCTGCCTTTATCAAGTTAACTTCTTCATCAAAAAACATTTCGGCAAGTGTGCTAAAAAAATCGGTATAATCCGACACGTAAAATTCATGTTTAGGATTTATGTTTGTATTTAAAAGTTGTTTTTCGGCTAAAATTCGTTGTAATTCGCGAGCAACTACTTGGGAGGAATCAACAATATTGGTTTTAAAATTGAAAAATTTGCGAATTTGATTTTTAATAATTGGATAGTGGGTACAGGCTAAAATAAGAGAATCTATATTTTGTAATCTTTCGTCTGATAGGTAATTTTTAATAATTGCATTGCTTATATTGTCATAAATAAAGCCTTCTTCAATCATTGGTACAAACAGTGGCGTTGCCATTGATATAACTTGCTTTTGACTGTCAATTTTCTTGATTTTGGTGCTGTATAAATCGCTAGATATTGTTCCTTTTGTTCCTATTACACCAATTTTTTTATATTTATTATTATTGGCAATAAATTTTGTTGCTGGGTCAATAACATTTAGTACAATTGCTTTTGCTCCCACATGTTTTTTTACTGTTTCGTAGGCAGCTGCACTTGCTGTATTACAAGCTATAAGTATAATTTTACATTTTTTTTCTAGCAAAAAATCGGTAATTTTTAATGAGTATTGTTTAATTGCATCGGCAGATTTATCGCCATAGGGTAAATGAGCGGTATCGCCAAAGTATATTATTTTTTCTTGTGGTAGAATGTTTTTTACAGCTCCTGCAACAGTTAATCCTCCTGCTCCTGAGTCAAAAATTCCTATGGGATTATTTTTGTCTAAATTCATGTATATAATATTTGAACAGAATTGAGACTACTCCGAAAAGTCGAACTATCTGATTTTTAAAGCTTTTTTACCCTTAATCCCTGAAGGGAAAGCTTTAAAAACCAGATAGTTCTCAAAGTCCCCTTTAGGGGATTTAGGGGTATAATGACTTTTCGGAGTGGACTCAAAATTGTAATTCAAAATTAAATAGAAAAAGCTTGTTATTTGTATAACAAGCCTTTTTATTTTGATGAATAGTTTTTTACTCTATTCCTAATTTTTTCTTTACTAAAGGAGTAACGTCAATGCTTAGTTCTTTTGAAAAATACAATAAAGTACTTATATCAAAGATGTAAATAAAGCTACCTTCTTGAGCAACAGCAGTAATTGCATTTGTTACTTTTTCGGTAATTGGCTTTAAAAGTTCATTTTGTTTTTCAGCTAATTTTTGCTGAGCACGTCCTTCGTAACTAGTAAGTCTTTGTTGTAAATTTTGCAATTCAGTTTCTTTGTCAGCTATTGTTAAATCGTCCCATTTTTCGGGGCTTGCTGGCTTTAGTTGCGAGTTTTCAACATATTCTTGATATTTCTTCTCGTATTCAGCTTTCATTGCATTAAAGCGGTCGGTATGAGATTTAGCTAATTTTTCTAATTCATCTTTTGCTGCTTGTGTATCAGGCAATGCTTGCATTAGTTCTTGCGAGTCTGTGTGTCCAAATTTACTTTTTTGAGCATTTGTATATCCGGCAGAAAGAATAAATACAATTATCAATACTAGATTTAATGATTTTTTCATTTTAAAATTTGTTAAATTATTATTTTTCGTGTTTTATTTATTAATTATTTTCTAATTGTAACCCATTTTTTTAAGAATATCGTCGCTTACATCGTATTTTGCATCAGTATATATTAATGACATGCTACCTGCTTTGTCAAAAATAAAACCGTAATTTCCTTCTGTTGCAACTTCTTTAATTGCGTTATATACTTCGTCTTGAATAGGTTTAATTAGTTCTTGTCTTTTCTTAAATAATTCTCCTTCGTCGCCAAAATATTTTTCTCTTAAATTGTTTGCCTCGTCTTCTAATTTAATAATTTCGTCTTCTTTTTGTTTTTTCATTTGAGGCGAAAGTAATGCACTTTCCGTTTGGTATTCTTTGTATTTTTCTTCTACAAGTTTATATTTTGCTTCAATCTCTTTTTGCCAAACTTTAGATAAGTTATCTAATTTTGTTTGAGCATTTTCGTAAGAAGGTATTTTGCTTAATATATACTCTGTGTCAACGTAAGCATATTTTTGTGCAAAGCTAAAGGATGACATAAATAGCACTACTGTAAAAATTGAAATAAATTTTTTCATAATTTTTTATTTTTTATTTGTAATAAGGTTTATAGTTTGAACTATTACAAAAATGGTGCAAATTAAAAACTTTGTCCCATAATAAAGTGTATTTCGCTTCCGTGAGGTTCATTTGTACCAGATAATTTATCGAAACCATAACCCCAATCAAGTCCTATAAGACCTAACATTGGAAGGAATATTCTAACTCCAACTCCAGCTGATCTATATACGTTGAAAGGGTTAAATTTTCTAAATTCTTCCCAAGAATTACCAGCTTCGGCAAACACTAAGCCATATATTGTTGCCGATTGGCTAAGTATTACGGGGTATCTCATTTCTAGCGTGTATTTTGTATATAAATTACCGCCTTCGTCAGGAGTAAGCGAGCCGTTAGGGTATCCTCTAAGTCCAATAATATCAGTACCGTACGAGTAGTATCCCATTCCGTCGCCACCAAGGCTAAATCCGCCTAAAGGAGAATATCCTATGTCTTTATTATAGAAACCTAAGAAACCAAACTCGGTTCTTGTATTAAGCACTAAATCGCCAAAAATTCTTGTAAATTGTGATGATTTAAAAGTCCATTTATGATATTCAATCCATTCATATTTTTCTTGAGCATCAGCACTTGCTAATTCTTTTTTATTAAACAATGTGTATGGAGGTGTTAATTCTAGTCCTAATGAGAAGTTTGAACCTGAACGTGAGTATAAAGGATTATCAACAGAGTTTCTTCCAAATATTGTTTTAAAAGTTACATTATTATATATTCCGTCGTTAATTTTCTTGAACATATTCCAGCTATTTAGGTTGTATTGCTGATAACCTATACCGTTATATATTGTAAAGAAATCGTCTGGCCATTTAAGTCTGCGTCCTAGTCCTATGTTTGCTCCTGCTATTTTAGCGTCGGATCTAAGTTCGGAGTCGGAACTATAATAATTTGATTGAAGATTATAGAATAATGAAACGGAAAGTGAATTTGGTTTTTTGCCACCAAGCCAAGGTTCTGTAAATGATAAACTGTAATATTGATATCTACTTCCGTTTGTTTGAACTCTTAAGCTAAGGTTTTGTCCATCGCCTGTAGGTAATGGTCTCCACGAGTCTTTGTCAAAAATATTTTGAATTGAAAAGTTGTTGAATGCTAAACCTAATGAGCCAACAAGCATTCCTTGTCCCCATCCTCCTGATATTTCAACACGGTCGCTTCCTCTTTCTTCTAGAATATATTCAATATCAACTGTTCCGTCTGCTTGATTTGGAATTGGATTTGGAACTATTTTTTCAGGGTCAAAATGTCCAAGAGTTGCAATTTCTCTGGCAGAGCGGATTATATCGCTTCTACTAAATAATTCTCCTGGTAATGTTCTAAGTTCTCTTCTAATTACTCTTTCATTTGTTCTGTCGTTACCTGTAATAATAATTCTGTTAATTCGGGCTTTATTTCCCTCGAACATAACAATTTGTATGTCAACAGAGTCTCCTTCAATTTTTGTTTCAATAGGCATTACATTGAAAAACAGATATCCATTGTCCATATATAAGTTTCCTACAGCATCTTCGTCGCCAGAAAGTCTTAATTGAAGTTTTTCTTTATTATAAACATCACCTTTCTTAATTCTAAGTCTGGTGTTAAGTATTGAAGTAGGGTATTTAGTATTTCCTACCCATGAAATATCTCTAAAAAAGTACTGTTTTCCTTCATTCATTTTAATATATATGCTTACTCTATCTTTTTCAACATCGTAAACAGAGTCTATTTTAATCGTTGCGTCTCTATAACCTTCTTTATTATATTCTGCTATAATATTTTCTTTGTCGGTAATAAAGTTTTTCTCAATATATTTTGAAGGTTTAAATAAACCATACCATCTTCTTTCTTTTATTTCTTTAAAAAGTTTCCATTTGAATTTCCTATCAGAAAAAACGGTGCTATTTTCAATTAATATTTCATCAATTTTAGTTTTAGTTTTTTTATTAACATAAACATTTAAAATAGTAGCATTTTGGAATGAAGTATCAGGCTTTTGATTAATTTTTACTTTTGTTCTAGAAAAGCCTTTGTCGGCATAATATTGTTTTATTATATTTTGGGAAGTAATAATTATGTCGTTTGTAATTTGCCTTCCTCTAGTAAGGTTTAGCCTTTCAACTAATTCTTCTTGTGCCGATTTTTTTACTCCCACAAAGTTTACTTCTGAAATTCGAGGTCTTTCTTGTAAATAAATTTCTAGCCAAACTTTATTGTCTTCAATTTTTGTTGCAGAAATATCTATATCTGAGAACATTTTCTGTTTCCAGAATTTCTTTACTGCTTCAGTAATTTCGTCGCCAGGTATTAATATTTTTTGTCCTACAGATAATCCTGATATTTGAATAAGAGTACTTTTGTCTAAGTACCTAATGCCTTTTATTTTTATTTCAGCAATTTCATATTCTTGAGGGTTTTCGTAATCTATTTTATTTTGGGCAAAGTTAAGTTGAACAAATGATAAAATGATTAGTAATGAAAAGATTTTTTTTAGCATTTTAGAAATATTTATGTCTTTTTTA
>JAOZLS010000329.1 GCA_029934705.1 Bacteroidales bacterium
TAAATTTCAATGTTTTTTTCAAGAAATACATTATAATCGTTTTTATACTTTTATGGGAGGCAAAATGCAAATTTAAAGTAGAAGTTCAAAAGTTTTGAGGAATTTGTATGCAAATAGTATGCAAATAAAAAAAGAAAGGGTTTACAAATTAATGTAAACCCTTGTCTTTCAAGTCGGGGCGGCAGGATTCGAACCTGCGACCCTCTGCTCCCAAAGCAGATGCGCTAACCGGGCTGCGCTACGCCCCGAATAAAAAAAACGTTGTTGTTTTTTCGTTTGGCAAAAGTAAATTATTTTTCTTTAAAACAAAATTTATTATCACTTATTATTCATTTTTTTTGTTTGTTTTTTTAACGTAGTTTGCTATAATCTTGATTTATAAAAATATACAAAAATATTAGGTTCTAGTTTTTTTGCTTTATTGAAATGTTTTCCAGATTGCTATCCAAAAAGGCATCATAAATATTGCAGAAAAGTATGCAATAAGCATAAGACTGCCTGTTTTTTGTGTGTCGCCACCATATTTACGTACCATTAAAATTAAATTTGCAGCAGGAGCAGCTGATGCTTCAATAATAATAAAGTCGGCTAGGATAGGGGAGGTTTTGCCTATTTCGAAGTACCATAAAATAAAAATAGCAAATGCTGGAATAAGTCCAAATTTTACGAACATTACTTTTATAATATCGCCTATTTTTGGCCATATTTTAAATGAAATAGTACCCAAAGTTGCACCAAGTATAAATGTTGCCATTGGAACAGTTGCTGTACCCATTAAATCTATTGGGTCGAGTATAATGTCTGGTATGTTTTTGTGCAAGTTTAAAAATACTAGTGCCATTGCAAGCAAGTTTGCCACAAGTGGAGGTGTAATTATATCGGTAATTTTAAATTTTTCAGGTTTGTCGGTTTTGGTAATCATTATTTTACCTATGCTCCAAAGTGCAGGGTTAAAACCTAAGATTAGTAAAAAAGTAAATAGAGCAAACTGATCAAATTGCTCAGGATATAATATTTGACCTATTGGTAAAACTAAGTATCCTGCATTTTGAAAACTTGCAATAGGAAATTTACTTATATTTTTTTTAATATTTCCTAAATAAAATATTGCAATAACTCCTAAAAAAACAATTGGTCCTAAAAAGCCAACTAAAGGTAAAATCCACCATCCTGGAGTCGATTCAGGAGCAAATGTTAGTATTGTTTTTGCAAATATTAATGCAGGGAGTAGTATTTTTACTGTAATTTCTGATAATCCTTTTATATATTCCTGTTTAATAATATCTTTTCTAACCATTAAACCTGCAGCAAAAGCAATTAAAAATATTTTTGCTATTGCACTAAACATGCTTCCAAAAGCTTGTATGAAAATATCGTTCATTTTTTTTATTTTAGCCTGCAAATTTATTCTTATAATTCGTTTTTTGTTCAATTATTATAAATATATTATTAAATATACTCAGCTTAATTCATATTAATTTTAGGTTTTATTCGAAATGAAATAAATAACCCCAAAAATCATAGAGTTTTGGGGCTATTATCAATTCATAAAGTAAATTTACTATTTTAACTTTACCGTATTTCTGTTTACTCGTGATTTTCTGTAAATATCATTTCCATCTGTCTTTTCAATCTTTTTTATTATATAAGATTTTCTGTCTGATTTATTTTTGCCACTACTTAAAAGTTCTACATATACGTTATAATAATTTACAACTCCATATTCTAATTCATCAGTTGCATAATCTAGCATTTCGTTACTCCAGTAGCTTGTTTCATCGGCCGATTTAAAAGCATCAATATAATAAACAATTGGGTTTACATCTACAAAAAGGATTAAACCATCTGAATCGGTTGTACCATAGGCAACATCATTTTCAATATTTTGCCAGTCTGTTAAGTTGTCATAAAGTGAAACTTCGCAATTTGATATTGGGTCGTTACCTCCATAATACATTACTAAAAGATCTAAATCCGTTGTGGAATTAACTGTTAATACCATAGACATTTCGCTTTGCGACTCTCTTCCGTAAGCTGTTAGTCTTACATTATATGAGTCATCTCTAGAGTATGCATGAGATGGATAAGCTTCAGATGAATATGTACCATCGCCAAAATCCCAATGATAACTTACAACATTTTCGGAGCAATTATTAAAATATACAATTTCGTTAACTGCATAAGTGTCGCTGCTAACAGCAAAACAAGCTTTTACTGGCGGATAATTAGGTTGTTCGTGAACTATACAACTGTTAAACGTTAATATTAAAGTGATAAACGAGAATAAAATAAATAATTTCTTCATAATTTATATATTAAGGTTAAATAAAAGGCTTATTTCTGCTTTGCACTTGTATTAATTATAAACGTATTAAGTGAGTCTTTTATGATTTTGTTTTCACTTTCTAATTGTTCTATTCGTAATTTTAAAGCATTAATATCATTCCAAGCTTTTGCTAATTCTACTTTTAAAGTGTCTTTTTGTTGAGCCAAAAGTTCTTGTTTACTTCTATTGTTTTTTAGTACTTCTGATAAGTTTTCACTTGCATTTTTAATATCTGTTTCAAGAATTCTTTTTTGGTCAACCCAATATTTTAGCTGGCTTTCATGAAAAGTTTTATTGTTATTTACTTCTGTAATGTCAAGCTCATTTTTAGCAATCTTGTTTTCATACTCGCTAATTTTAGTCTTGTTTTTTAGCTTTTTGTATGTTTCTAAGCCAGAACTTAATTTTTCTTTTTCAATAATATAGTTCGCATGTATTGATGAGTCGGCTTTTAATTTTACTTTAAAGTTAACAATGTTTTTTTCTGCTTCTCTTAACTTTTGTGTTAAGTTTTTTATCCCTACATCATTACTAACCTCGTTAAGCATTGTTATAGCTCTATTTGTATTAGTAAATGTAAGTCCAAATACAGATCTGTTTTCATCAACCATTTGCGATATTATTCCTATCTTCTCAATAGATTCGGGCTTTGAAAAATCGGCTTCGCTAGTGTAGGTTAGAACTGTTTGGATAACTTCTTTTTGTAAATTTTTATTTTCAATACTGTTATTTACCCAGCCAATTGCTAAAGGGCCTAATAAAGCTGTTACAAAAACTGTTATTACCGATGGTTTTAAGAATTTATCTGAAAAAAAGAGCATCGCTTTCCCAAATCCATTCTTAGGTAGTAACTCTACGTCTGGATTTACAGGGTTTTTAATTTCAATATCCTTAATTTTTTCTTTTGTTTTTTCGTTTCCCATGGTTTTATATTTTATTCTACTATAATTTTATAATATTTTTCAGTTTTATACTCTTCCGAGCCTTGTTTTACATATTTATACCATAAAAATAATTCTCCAGGCTTAGTTGCAATATAAGTCCATACGTCTAAACCGGCAGAGCCAATCATATTTGCATTTCTTTCGTCTTGTTTGTATTTTCTGTCAATAAAACTTACAACTTTAGGTTTTATTTTTGAAGCATCTTCCCACTTGTAACCAGTTGAAGGGTTTGATGTCATTATTACCTGTAATGTATCACCTACTTTTACAGTATATGTTTTTTCGATTTTTGCCGTATCAACTTCAGTTAATAAGACTTTTGAAGTATCACAAGATTGTGAAAATACAGCCCAACCAATAAAAATTATTGGTAAATAAAATAATTTTTTCATATTCAAGATTAAGTTTAATATATTAAATTCGTTGTTTTAAAGCTTCATACATCAAAATTCCTGCCGCAACCGAAACGTTTAATGATTTTATTTTTCCTGATATTGGAATTTTTAGTGAAAAATCTGATAATGCTCGTAGTTTTATAGAAACGCCTTTATCCTCGGCTCCCATTACTAAAGCAAAAGGTTCTTTAAAGTCTGCTTCATAATATAAACTTTCCGATTTTTCGCTTGCAACATAAATACTTAATCCATTATTTTTAAGATTTTTAACAGTCTTTTCTAAATTATTTGCCCTGCAAACTGGTATTGTATGCAATGCTCCAGCCGATGTTTTTATAGCGTCTGCATTAACTTGTGCTGCTCCTTTTTCAGGAATTAAAATAGCATGAGCTCCTGCACATTCTACAGTACGGGCTATTGCTCCAAAGTTTCTAACGTCTGTTACTCCATCTAAAACTACAATAAAAGGACTTTCGCCTTGTTCGTAAATTCTTGTTACAATTTCGTCTATATCATGAAATTGTATAGGAGAAATAAATCCAATTACTCCCTGATGATTCTTTTGTGTAAGCCGGTCTATTTTTTGATAGGGTACAAACTGGTAAGGCACGTTAAATGTCCTAAGTGTTGAATAAAGTTCTCGGGAGAGTTCGTTATTTAAGCCTTTTTTTATCAGTATCTTATCAAATGATTTTCCTGCTTCTAACGCCTCAATTACTGGGCGTATTCCAAATATAAAATTAGTTTCTTTCACAATCTTTTTTTTTTACAAAGTAAACAAAAATTAGCTAATTGCTTACTTTTACATTAGTTTAAGTTACAATATACGTAAGTTTTTTATTTTGGTTGAATAAAAAAAGTATTTTTGCACATAATTTAATGAAAAAATAATTATTAAAAATAATGTTGTTTTGAAAAAAAAAGTAATTATTTCTGTAACAAACGATTTGTCAAATGATAATAGAGTTTATAAAGTAGCAAGTTCGCTCTTAAATATTGGTTTTGATGTAACTTGTGTTGGAAGAAAATTAAAAGAGTCGAAAGAATTAAATTTTTTATATAGAACAAAACGCTTTAAACTTCTTTTTAATAATGGCTTTATGTTTTATGCTGAATATAATTTACGGCTTTTGTTTTTTCTTCTTACAAATAAATTTGATATTTTTTTAGCTAATGATTTAGATACAT